>NZ_JBHVXZ010000190.1:0-13113 GCF_042881395.1 Amycolatopsis sp. NPDC058278
GCAGGGGGAGAGCAGTGCCTTCATCGCGAGGCGCTCGTCCATGGCCCGGTAGCCTTCGGCGACCTGGTCCAGGGGCAGGGTGAGGTCGAAGACCGGACCCGGGTCGATGTGGCCGGTGAGGACGCGGTCGATCAGGTCGGGCAGGAAGCGGCGCACGGGCGCGGGGCCGCCGCGCAGGCCGACGTGGGAGAAGAACAGCTCTTCCCCGGCGATCTGGACGTCGTGGGGGACGCCGACGAATCCGACGTTGCCGCCGGGCCGCGTCGCGTGCAGGGCTTGTTTCATGGATTCGGCGGTGCCGACGCATTCGAGGACGGCGTCGGCGCCGATGCCGCCGGTGAGGTCCTTGATGGCGGTGACGCCGTCGTCGCCGCGTTCGGTGACGATGTCGGTGGCGCCGAACCGGGTGGCGAGCTTTTGCCGGGATTCGTGGCGGCTCATGGCGATGATGCGTTCGGCGCCGAGTTCTTTGGCGGCGATGACGCCGCAGAGCCCGACCGCGCCGTCACCGACCACGACGGCGGTCGAGCCGGGCTTGACCTCGGCGGCGAGGGCGGCGTACCAGCCGGTGCCCATGACGTCGGAGACGGCGAGCAGGCCGGGCAGGAACTTCTCGTCCGGGTGCTCGGTGGTGGCGACGAGGGTGCCCTGGGCGTTGGGGATGCGGACGTGGTCGGCCTGGCAGGTGCTCATGAACTCGCGGTGCAGACACGAGGACTGCCAGCCGTTGCGGCAGTTCGCGCACGTGTTGTCGGAGGTGGCGAAGGAACCGACCACGAACTGGCCGGGCTTGACCGACGTGACCTCGCTGCCGACCTCCTCGACGACGCCGACGTATTCGTGGCCCATCGGGTGCGGGTCGCCGACCGGCTCCAGGCCGCGGTAGGGCCACAGGTCCGAGCCGCACACGCAAGTGACCACCGTGCGGATGATCGCGTCGGTCGGCTGCTGGATCTTCGGGTCGTCGAGCTGCTCGAACCGGACGTCGCCGGGAGCGTGGATGACAGCTCCGCGCATGGATGACTCCTCGGGGGACGGTGGCGGGCCGGGCGGCCCCTTATGCCTCCACACAAGCGCGTTTTCGCGTCGGTAGCGAGTCATTGATGAGGGATGTACCAGCAGTACACCCCAACGTGTCGTGGTGGCGCGTACGGTCGTGCTGTGGACAATCGTGCCGAAGTCCGCGAGTTCCTCGTCTCGCGGCGCGCCAAGATCACGCCGGAAGAGGCCGGGTTGTCGGGCGGCACCCGGCGTCGCGTGCCGGGGCTGCGTCGCAGCGAGGTCGCCGCGTTGGCCGACGTCAGCGTCGAGTACTACGCGAAGCTCGAACGCGGAAACGTCGCCGGTGCCTCACCCGCCGTGCTCGAAGCCGTCGCCCGCGCGCTGCGGCTCGACGACGCCGAACGCGCCCACCTGCTCCACCTCGCCCAAACCGCCGAAGGAGCCGACGTGCTCGTCCGGCCCCGGCAGCGCTCCGGCAACAAGCAACGGACGCTGCACCGGAGTCTGCAGTGGACACTGGACGCGATCACCGCGGTGCCCGCCTTCGTCAACAACGGCCGGCTGGACCTGCTGGCCGAGAACCGGCTCGCTCGCGCGTTCTACAGCGATTTGTACGCCGGCGGGTCGAGGCCGCCGAACCTGGCCCGCTACCAGTTCCTCGACGCGGCGGCCCGTCACTTCTACGCCGATTGGGACCGGATCGCGGACATGACGGTCGACCTCCTGCGGACCGAGGCCGGCCGCAACCCGCACGACAAGGGCCTGCACGACCTCGTCGGAGAACTGTCCACCCGCAGCGACGAGTTCCGCGGCCGCTGGGGCGCCCACAACGTCCGCCGGCACGGCACGGGTCAGAAACGCTTCCATCACCCGATCGTGGGTGACGTCACGCTGACGTGGCAGGCCATGGCCATGGCCGCCGAACCCGGGCTCACCCTGGTCGTCTACACCGCGGAACCGGGTTCGCCTTCCGCGGACGCACTGGAGCTCCTCGCGTCCTGGGCCGCCTCCCCGCGTGCGGCCGGGGAGTGAGCCGATCCTTCCGCTTCGTCCGTAGCCGCCCAGGAACTGAGTAGCCGCAACGCTTCACCCGAGGGCGAGCCTGGCTCCGCGGTGTAGATGGTGAGCGTGAGGCCCGGCTCGGTGGCCAGCTCGAGACCTTCGTAGGCGAGGGTGAGGTTCCCGACGACGGGGTGGTGGAAGGTTTTCGAGCCGGTGCCGTGGTGGCGGACGTCGTGGGCGCCCCACCGCTTACGAAACTCGTCGCTGCGGGTCGACAGCTCGCCGACCAGGTCGTGCACGCCCTTGTCGTGCGGGTCGCGGCCCGCTTCGGTGCGCAGGATCGCGACGCAAACGTCGGCGAAGAGATCCCAGTCCGGGTAGAACCGGCGCGAGGCCGGATCGAGGAACTGGAACCGGGCGATGTTCGGCGGTTGCAGCCGACTGGCGTAGACCTCCGAATAGAAAGCTCGTGCGAGGCGGTTGGCCGCCAGCAGGTCCATCCGTCCATTGCGGACGAACGCGGGTCCTTCGGTGACCGCGTCGAGTGTCCATTGCAGGCTGCGGTGCGGGGTCCACTGCTTGTTCTTCGGTCGCCGCAGGATCGCGCTCGTGCCGTCCGCGGCGTGGGCGAGGGCAAGCAGGTGGGCTCGCTCCGCGTCGTCGAGCTGGAGTGCCCGGGCGACCGCGTCCAGTACGGAAGTGGAGACGCCCGCGAGGTTTCCGCGCTCCAGCTTGGCGTAGTACTCGACGCTCACGTCGGCCAGCGTGGCGACCTCGCTGCGGCGCAGGCCCGGTACCCGGCGTTTGCTCCCGGCGGGGAGTCCGGCCTGTTCCGGGGTGATCTTGGCGCGCCGCGAGACGAGGAACTCGCGGACTTCCTGGCGATTGTCCACCCTGACACCCTAGGGCCGGGCACCGCGGCGAAGGGTGTTCTGTCAGTACACCTTTCGGGAGAAACTCCCCGGCCACGCGGGGCTCTGGTTCCCTGGGACCGGACGCAATCCCGACCAAGGAGTTCCCATGTCGACCTTCGCACTCGTCGGCGCCGGCCCCGGATTGGGGCTCGCCACCGCGCGGCGTTTCGGGGCCGCCGGTCACACCGTCGCCCTGATCGCCCGCCGTGCCGAGCGCCTGGCCGAGCTGACGGCCGAGCTGTCACGCGACGGGATCGAGGCCCGCGCGTTCCCCGCCGACGTGCTCGATCGCGCGTCGCTCACCGCCGCGCTGCAGGACGCCACCGACACTCTCGGGCCGATCGAAGTCCTCCAGTTCAGTCCGGTGCCCCGCGCCGACTTCATGAAGCCGGTCCTCGACACGAGCGCCGACGACCTCGACGCGCCCCTGAACTTCTCGGTGAAGGGTCCGGTCACCGCCGTGCACGCCGTGCTGCCCGGCATGCGCGCCCTCGGGCGCGGGACTGTCCTGTTCGTGAACGGCGGCAGCGCAGTGCGGCCGAACCCCGGACTCGCCGGCACCTCGATCGCCTTCGCCGCCGAGAGCGCCTACGCCCGCATGCTGCACGACGCGCTCGCTCCGGAAAACATCCACGTCACTCAGCTGATCGTCCCCGGAGCCATCCGGCCCGACGCGGAGCACAGCGGTCCGGACGTCCTCGCCGAGCGCCTGTTCGACATCCACTCGAAGCGAGATGGCTTCCGCCACTTCGCCGAGCCCATGGCGGAGGACCGGTGATCCTCGCCCGCGCGATCCCGACCGCGGTCCTGCTGGCCGTGGCCGCCTGCAGCCCGGAAGCGCCGCCGTCCTCGGCACCTTCGACGACCCTCACACCCACGACCGGGAGCACCACCGCCGTGAACATCCACCTCACCGTCGAAGGTCGCGTCGTGAACGCGACCCTGAACGACAGCGCCGCAGCCCGCGATTTCGCCTCCCTCCTGCCGCTCACGCTGAACCTGAGCGACTTTCACGATTCTGAGCGGATTTCCGACCTGCCCCGGCGGCTGTCCACCACCGACGCCCCGGAGAGCGCCGACCCGAAGGCCGGCGACCTGGCCTTCTACGCCCCGTGGGGCAACCTGGCCATCTACTACCGCGACGCACCTCCGGCGAGCGGTGTGGTCATCCTCGGCCACCTGGCCGACGGCGGCGCCGAGGTGCTCGCCACGGCCGGCCGGGTCACCATCGAACTCGTTCGCTGAAACCGGAGAACACCCGAGATGAATCCCACCTACGACTTCACCGGCCAGGTCGCAACAACGCCGGTATCCAGATCCCACCCAGCGATGCCGCCGACGAGCCCGCCGAGCGGTTCGACCGCCGGTGTGGGCCTGCATGAAGCACGAACTGCGGCACATGCGAGCACAAGGCAGCGGAGCGATCGTCAACTGCTCCTCGCTCGGCGGCCTCGTCGGCATCCCGGGGCGCGCGTCCTACCACGCCGCCAAGCACGGGGTGATCGGCCTGACCACCAGTGCCGCCCTCGAGTACGCCCCGCGTGGCATCCGTGTCAACGCGATCTGCCCCGGCACCATCGACACCCCGATGGTCGGCGACATGATCGCCAAGGGGGAGCTCGACCGCGCCGAGGCCGAGGCCAACCAGCCCATCAACCGGCTCGGGACCGCCGAGGAGATCGCCCAGGCCGTGCTGTGGCTGTGCAGTCCCGGGGCCGGCTTCGTCATCGGCGTGGCCCTGCCGGTCGACGGCGGCTACGTCGCCCGCTGAGCCATGGCCCGGATCTTCGTCATCGGTCCGCGGGCGGCCTCGGGCCGCACGGCGGTGCAAACTGAGCACGCCGTCTGGTCCTCCCTGCGCCGCACCCGGCCAGTCTGCGCGAACGCCCGGGTGGAGTCCCGGTCAGGAGTCGCGTAGCCGGCCCTGTCCGGCACCGAGCTGGTCAGACTCACCTTGCGTGGTGGGGCCGGGCTGCTGTGGAAGGGCGGCCGCTTGCCCAATATTAGTACGGAAACGTATAGTACGGAACCGTGAAGAACGGATCCGTAATACTTGAGCTGCAGCGCGCAACCCATGCGACACTCCAGCTGCTGACGACGGAGCTCGTTGATCTCGACCTGACTGCGTCAGAGATCAACGCGCTGGGCAACCTCGCGGACGGCACCGGCCGGACGGTGTCCGAACTGGGGGCCGCCGTGGGGACCCGGCCCGCAACGCTGACCGGCATCCTCGACCGCCTGGAACGCCGCGGCTTGATCACCCGCGGTGCCCGCCCGGGCGACCGCCGTGCTGTGCTCATCGAACTCACGGCGGACGGCGAACAGACCGCCGCCCTGATCCGCCGTACCCTCGGCGATCTGGAGAAACGCGCTCTCGCCGGTCTTCCGGCGGATGCCGTCGACGGGGCTCGCGCAGTACTGCGGGCCTTGACGGAGGCCGGCCGATGAGTCTCGACCATCCGGCAGATCGGATCCCGGCCACCGACGACCCGTTCGATGCGCTGATGGCCGAGGTCATGGCGCATGCGGACCGGTTCGGCCATCGTCAGCACATCCACCTGACCTGGCTTGCCGTGCGTCGATACGGCACCCACACGGCGACCGCAATGATCAGCAACGGCATCCGGCGGACGGCGCGCTATGCCGGCGCACCGCAGAAGTACAACGCGACAGTCAGCCGGGCCTGGGTCGAGCTTGTCGGCCACCACGTTGCGTCCAGCGACGACGACGACTTCGACGCCTTCGCGGATCGTCACCCCGCGCTGTTGGACAGGCGCCTACTCACTCACCACTACCGACCATCGACGCTGGCGACAGCTGAGGCGAGGTCCGGCTGGGTAAAGCCCGACCTCGAACCGTTGCCGGGCACGGACGAAGCCGGGTCGGCTCAGGGTTTGGTTGACACCTCACCCGTGAGACTTCGGTCTCGCCCGGAAGGACGTCGTCGTGCCCAAGCCCCACCCCCGTGAGCTCCGTGATGACGTTGTTGCCGTCGCCCGCCGCGGCGAAGCCTCGTTGAAGCAGGTCGCGAAGAACTTCGGGATCTCCGAGTCGTGCCTGGCCAACTGGCTGCGCGTCGCCGAGGTCGAGGACGGCACCCGGGCCGGAGTGACCCGCGAGGAGTCCGCTGAGCTGCGGGAACTGCGCAGCACAACCGGCTGCTGGAGCAGGAGAGCGAGGTCCTGCGCAAAGCCGCCGCCTACCTCGCGCAGGGCAATCTGCCGGGAAATAGCCTTCCCGCTCGTCCGTGAACTGGCCGCGAGCGGCGCCCCCGTGCGAGTGTCGGTCGCGGTGACGTGCAGGGTGCTGGGCATCTCCCGGCAGGCCTACTACCAGTGGTGTGCGGCGCCGGTCTGCCACCGCGACTGGGACGACGCACACCTGATCAACGCCGCGCTCGAGATCCACGCCGACGACCCGGCCGACGGATACCGGTTCATCGCCGATGAGCCGGCCCGGCGTGGTTTCACCGCGTCGGAGAACCGGGTGTGGCGGATCTGCTCGATGCAGCAGATCTTCTCACTGCACGCCAAGAAGAAGGGCCATTCCCGTAAGGCGTGGCTACCGGTGCACGACGACCTGGTCCGCCGGAACTTCACCGCCGACGCACCGAACATGACGTGGCTGACCGACATCACCGAGCACCCCACCGCTGGAATCCAAGGTTCCGATCCGCGAGCTATCGTCGCCTGCTGCGCGATCATGGGTTGACCGGGTCGATGGGCCGGGTCGGTGCC
Source organism: Amycolatopsis sp. NPDC058278 (assembly GCF_042881395.1). Lineage (NCBI taxonomy): Bacteria > Bacillati > Actinomycetota > Actinomycetes > Pseudonocardiales > Pseudonocardiaceae > Amycolatopsis > Amycolatopsis sp. NPDC058278. Next base: position 6,656 of record NZ_JBHVXZ010000190.1, read on the forward strand.
TGTGGGGACAACGCCGCGATGGAATCGTTCTTCTCGTTGCTGCAAAAGAACATCCCGGGCACCCGTCTCTGGCGCACCCGTGAGGAACTCCGGCTGGCGATCGCGTCCTGGATCGAGACGAAATACCACCGCAAACGCCGCCAACCTGCCCTGGGCAAGCTCACCCCAGCCGAGTTCGAGACCATCTACACCACCGCAGCAGCGGCCTGAAAACAGTCAGCCCCGGTGTCAACCGAAGTCTGGGCAGACCCCAACCAGCTCACGTCACCCTGTTCACCACCACGCTTGGGCCGATGCTCGATGACACCTCACCCGCCGCCGGCGGCTACGCTGGCCGGCGGATCTCCGGGTTGCTCCGGCCCGTTCGGCTCTTGACCCGGGCGCCCAGATTGTTACAGGCTGTGTGATGTTGACGCGAAGAATGTTAAGAGGCGCATGATCGAGGACCACAGCACCCGTCGCGGGCCGGACTGGCGGCGGAAGGCCGTCGCCGACCACGTGCTGTCCGCCGGCTCGGTGAGTGCTGCCGAGCTGGCGGAGCAGTTCGGCGTCAGCCTCATGACCATCCATCGCGATCTCGACGAGCTCGAACGCCAGGGGATCGTGCGCAAGTACCGCGGCGGGGTCACCGCGCAGCCGTCCGGGGTCTTCGAGAGCAACGTCGCCTACCGCATGAAGTCCATGCGCCACGCCAAGGACGCCATCGCCGAGCGGGCCGCCGCCCTGGTCGAGCCCGGGATGGCGGTCATGCTGGACGACTCCACGACCGCGCTGGCGCTCGCGCGCCGCCTGGTCGGGATCACGCCGCTCACCGTCGTCACCAACTTCCTCGAGGCCATGAACCTGCTGGCCCGCGAGCGCGACATCCGCCTCATGGCCCTCGGCGGCGACTACGACCCGCTCCACGACTCCTTCCTCGGCGTGTCCTGCGTCGACGCGATCGAGTCGTTCCGGGTCGACCTCTGCTTCGTCTCCACCTCCGCCGTCTCGGCCGGGTTCGCCTACCACCAGGAGCAGCACATCGTCTCGGTCAAGCGGGCCATGCTCGCCGCGGCCAGCCGGAACATCCTGCTCCTCGACCACACCAAGCTCGGCCGGGTCGCGCTGCACCGGGTCGCGCCGCTGGAGACGTTCGAGCGGGTCGTCGTCGACGACGGCGCGGACGCGGAGGCTCTGCGGGAGCTGGACGAGCACAAGGTCGCCTATGAGGTCGCCGCCACTTCTTGACACGTTTCAATACGGCTCTCTACGCTCCACCTAACACTCATCGGTGTTAACTTCACATCTCATCGTTGACATGTGATCGGAGCGGCATGACCGACCGCCTCACCGCGACGCCGGCCCCGCACGGCCTGCATTGGCGAGCACCCGGTCGCGTCGCTCGGCATCGGCACCCAGGTGCGCCTGCGACCACCCATCGCGGCGACGATCCCGCCGGCACGCCCGGTCCGAGCCGGTCCGCGGCACCACCGGCACCGCCTGGTCCGGAGTGGACGGTGTGCCGAGGACGGACGTCACGGTGCCGCCCCGCCGCGACCGTGCACGTGCCCACCGTGCCGGAACAGCGCCTACCGATGCCGGAGGGCCGCGGCGTCCGGGGCATCCACGCCGAGCCCGGCAGGCTCACCTCGGGGGACTTCCCTTTCACCGCGGCAGCGCCGCCACCCCAGGAGAAACCATGACAATCGACAACCTCAGCCGACGGGGATTCCTCGTGCTCACCGGTGGCGCGGCCGCCATGGCAGCGCTCACCGCCTGCGGCGGGTCGGGCGGTGGTGGTGACGACTCGCTGCGGCTCGTCGGCGTCGCCGACCAGCAGAAGCCGCTTGACGCGCTCACCAAGGCCTACGGCAAGGTGCAGTTCAACGCCTCCTACGCGCCCACCGACCAGGTACAGACCTCGGTGCGCACGCAGCTCGGCGCCGGCAACGCGCCCGACATCCACGTCGTGTTCCCGGGCAACGGCAGCGCGATGAGCATGGCGCAGATCGCCAAGGCCAACCTGCTCGCCGACCTGTCGGACCAGGAGTGGACGAAGAAGATCCCGGAGAACTTCAAGCCCGCGTTCCAGCGCGACGGCAAGACCTACTTCTACTCCGCCGGCGCGAGCGTGATCGGCGCGATCTACAACAAGAAGGTCCTCACCGACGCGGGTGTCACCGCGATGCCCACCACCTGGCCGGAGTTCCTCGCCGCCTGCGAGAAGATCAAGCAGTCGGGCAAGATCCCGATCGCGCTCGGTGCCCAGACCCCGTGGATCACGCAGCTGATCACCTACGCGCTCGTGCCGTCCACGGTGTACGCCAAGAACCCGGACTTCGACAAGCAGATGGCCGACGGCAAGGCCAGCTTCGCCGGCTCAGGGTGGGCCGACGCCTTCGAGATGTACCTGGACCTGCAGAAGCGCGGCTACTTCAACGACAACCCGAACGGCACGACGTTCGAGCAGCAGACGTCCATGGTCGCGACCGGCGAAGCCGGCATGGCGATCCAGGTGTCGGCCGTGCTGCCGGACTTCCGCAAGGCCGCCAAGAACGCCGACGACCTGTCGATGTTCCCGGTGCCCGGCGCGGACACCGCCGGCGGCGGGTGGATCCCGGCCGGCATCGTCGTGGGGCTCGGAGTCAGCGCGCGCAGCAAGAAGCTGGACCAGGCCAAGGCGTTCATCGAGTTCCTCGGCGAGCAGAAGAACATCAACGCGTGGGCCGAGGCGGTCGCCTGCGTGCCGCTGGTGCAGGACTCGAGCTCCAAGATCGATCCGGCGCTCGACTCGTTCCTGCCGTTCCTGAAGAACGACAAGGCGGTGCCGTTCATGGACCAGGCCTGGCCGAACGCCGAGGTACAGCCCGCGCACTTCGCGGCCGTGCAGGAGCTCCTCGGGGGCAAGACCACGATCCCCGAGGCGCTCAAGAAGCTCGACGACACCTACCGGAAGGGCTGACCGGGTGAGCGGGAGAACACGCCGGTTCATGCTGCCGCCCTGGTGGTTCGCGGTACCCGCGCTGCTCGTCTACGCGGTGGTCGTGCTCTACCCGACCGGCACCGGTATCGTCTACGCGTTCACCGACTGGACGGGGATCGGCGACTGGTCGTTCGTCGGGTTCGACAACTTCACCAAGCTGTGGGACGACGACGCGGCGAGAGGCTCGGTCGTCAACACGCTGCTGCTGACGATCGCGATCGTGGTGGTGCAGAACGGGATCGGGCTGCTGCTCGCGCTCGGCGTGCACACCCACATCAAGTCGCGGGCCCTGCTGCGGGTGATCTTCTTCGCGCCCGCCGTGGTCAGCCCGGTGATGGTCGCGTTCCTGTGGAAGTACGTGTACAACCCGAAACCCGGCGAAGGACTGAACGGGGTGCTCGGCGCGATCGGCCTCGGGAGCTGGCGGCAGGACTGGCTCGGCGACCCGGATCTCGCGCTGTGGTCGGTGGCGTTCATGGTCGTGTGGCAGTTCGCCGGTTACTCGATGGTGATCTTCCTGGCCGGCCTGGAGTCCGTGCCGGCCAACCTGCACGAGGCCGCGATGATCGACGGCGCGGGGCGCTGGCAGCGGTTCCGCCACGTGACGTGGCCGCTGCTCGCCCCGGCCGTGACCGTCAACGTGATGCTCTCGACCATCGGCGGGCTGAAGCTGTTCGACCAGGTGTACGCGGCGACGAACGGCGGGCCGGGCTACGCGAGCGAGACGCTGTCGACCGTGCTGTACAAGCAGGCGTTCGTGTTCGGCAACTACGGCTACTCCACGGCGATCGCGCTCGTGCTGGCGCTGTTCGTGTCGGCGATCTCACTGGTGCAGGTGCAGTTCCTGCGGGGAAGGGAGGTGAGCGCCGGATGAGTTTCCGCTATGGACTCCGGACGTTCGCCCTGGAGTTGTTGATGATCACCGTCGCGCTCGCTTTCCTGTTCCCTGTGTACGCGCTGGTGACGTTGTCCCTCAAGGACCCGCAGCAGATCGCGGCGTCGCCGCTGTCGCCGCCGACGTCACCGACGCTCGGCAACTTCGGTGCCGCCTGGGAACGCGCGTCGTTCGGTTCCGCGCTGCTGAACAGCACGTTGATCACTGTCACCAGCGTGGTGCTCCTGATCGCCGTGGGCTCGTTCGCGGCGTACTTCATCGCCCGCCGCCGGACCGGGCTCGGCTACGGCATGTACGTGCTGTTCCTGCTCGGCATCGTGCTGCCCTTCCAGCTCGGCATGATCCCGCTGTTCAAGCTGGTCGACGACGCCGGGTTGCTGGGCACGTACCAGGGGATGGTCATCTTCTACACCGGCATCCAGCTGCCGTTCACGATCTTCCTCTACACCGGGTTCATCCGGGCCCTGCCGAGCGACTACGCGGACGCCGCGCTGATCGACGGCGCCGGGCACCTGCGAGCGTTCACGCAGGTCGTGTTCCCCCTGCTGCGGCCGATCACCGGCACGGTGCTGATCCTCAACGCGGTGTTCATCTGGAACGACTTCTTCACCCCGCTGCTGTACCTGGGCGGGTCGGCGAAGGAGACGATCCCGGTGCGGATCTTCTCCTTCGTCGGCCAGTACGTCTCCGAGTACGGCCTCGTGTTCGCCGGTCTGGTGCTGGCGGCGCTGCCGATCCTGGCGATCTTCCTGGTGCTGCAGAAGTACGTGATCAAAGGTTTCTCCAGTGGCCTGAAGGGATGACGATCGATGGCGATCGGACGGCGCGAGGTGCTGTTGTCCGGTGCGGCAGTGGGACTCGCGGCCGCGGCGACCGGGTTCTCGGCGAGCAGCAGCTGGGCGGACCCGCGGTTCTCCGCCGACCCGTTCGCACTGGGGGTCGCGTCGGGCGACCCGTGGCCCGACAGCGTCGTCCTGTGGACGAGGCTCGCGCCGCAACCCCTTGCGCTGGACGGCCTCGGCGGCATGCCCCCGCGCACGATCACGGTGGACTGGGAGGTGGCCGCCGACGAACGGTTCCGCCGCGTGGTCCGCAGAGGCCGGACGGCCGTGGTCCCGGAGCTGGCCCACTCGGTGCACGTCGAGGTCGGCGGGCTGGCCCCCGACCGGCACTACTACCACCGGTTCCGTGCCGGTCGTGCCGTTTCGCCGGTCGGCCGGACCAGGACCGCGCCGGCGCCGGGAGCGCGTCCGCGATCCCTGGACTTCGGTTTCGTGTCCTGCCAGGCGTGGTTCGAGGGCTTCTACACCGCGTACCGCCATCTGTCCGAAGAGGACATCGCGGTGGTCTTCCACCTCGGCGACTACATCTACGAGAACCGGATCGACGCCAACGGGGGAGTGCCGGGCACCCCGGTGCCCGCGGAGATCGGCGCGGAGCCGTTCGACCTCACCCAGTACCGGCTGCGGCACGCGTTGCACCACTACGACCCGGACCTGATCGCCGCGCACCAGGCCCATCCGTTCGCGCTGGTCTGGGACGACCACGAGATCGAGGACAACTGGGCCGGCGATCTCTCCAAGGCCGACGGCGAGCCGGACAACGACCCGGCGGTGTTCCGCCGGCGCAAGGCGGCCGCGTTCCAGGCGTACTACGAACACCTTCCGCTGCGGTGGCCGAACCAGCCCCGCGGGCCCGAAGCGACGCTCTACCGGCGGCTCGGCTACGGCCGGCTCGTCGACTCCACATCTTGGATACTCGGCAATACCGCGCCGACCAGGCTTGCGGTGACAAGACCGGCGACTGCGCCGATCGGCTCCTGCCCGGCCGCCAAGTGCTCGGCCCGCAGCAGGAGCAATGGCTGTACGACGGGCTGCGCCGGTCACGAGCGCTGCGGCAGATCGTCCCGCAGCAGATCCCGGTCACGCAGGTCGACACGGTGCCGGGGGACGGCCGCGCGTTCGTCATGGACTTCTGGGACGGGTACAAACCCGCTCGCGACCGTCTGTTCACCGCACTGGCCGAGGTCGGCAACCCGGTCGTGCTGACCGGCGACATGCACCGCCACCTGGCCGCCGACCTCAAGCTCGACTTCGACGACCCCGGCTCGCGCACGATCGGGGTGGAGTTCGTCGGCACGTCCATCTCGACCAAAATGGACGGTGAGGACCTCGACCAGGGCGGCCAGGACCTCCTCGACGCCAACCCGCACATCAAGTTCACCAGCTACCAGCGCGGCTACGTCCGGTGCACGGTCGACGAACAGGTGTGCCGCGCGGACTTCCGCGTCCTGCCGTACGTGACCCGGCCCGGCGCGCCGGTCTCGACCCGCGCCGGTTTCGTGACGGAGAACGGAAACCCCGGACTGCAACCCGCTTAGCGAGGCTGCTCGACACGATTCCCCACCACTGGAGGTTGTCTTGACCACACCTATGTCTCGTCGCCGGGCGCTGGGGCTCGGCGGCGCCGGGGCGGCGGCGGTGCTGCTGGGCACCGGCGCCTGGAACGCCGCCGGCGCGTTCGCCGCGCCCAAGGCCGGCAACCTGTTCACGCTCGGCGTCGCGTCCGGCGACCCGTCGCCGGACGGGGTCGTGCTGTGGC
>NZ_JBHVXZ010000191.1:0-13018 GCF_042881395.1 Amycolatopsis sp. NPDC058278
TCCTTGAAGGGCAGAGCCGTGCGGCGGGTGGGAGGGTACCGATGGCCGGGGCGAGGATCGAGACGCTCGGCGGGGCCGGCGCGCGCCTGGCGGTGCGCCGGGGCTCGTGGCTGGTGGGGCGCGGGCCGGACGCGGACCTGCGGCTGCGCTCCGAGCAGGTTTCGCTGCGGCACGCCTGGGTCCGCCAGGACGCACGCGGCACCTGGGTGGCCGACGCCGGGTCGCGCAACGGGACCTGGGTCAACGGGCGGCGGCTGGCGCCGCGGCAGGACCACCCGCTCTCGGACGGCGACCGGCTCGAGTTCGGCCCGGTCGCCGCGGTCTACTCCGACGGCGAGGGCGGCACGCAGCAAACCCGGAACTGGCAGCGTCCTCCGTCCGGCGGCGTCTCGTTCGGCGATGTTTCGGCCGGGACGATCAACAACGCCGGGCGCGACGTCAACCACAGCTACGACAACCGCCAGCACCACAACTACGAGCTCACCACGCCGGAAGGCGAGGCGCTCTCCCTCATGGCGACCGGGAAGGGGCTCGGCCGGCCGATCATGTTCCTCGGGATGCTCATGAGCCTCGTCGGGTTCGGGCTGTTCGGGTCGGGGATCTTCCGGTTCATCAAGGCGGGCGCGGACGCGATGGCGGCGGATTCGTTCGCCGCACCGCCGTCACCGCTCGGCCCGGAGGTCTTCGGCGGGGTGCCGCTGGGCGCGGTCGGCTTCGCGCTGTTCGCGCTGGGCGGCGTGGTGTCGTCGATCGGGCTGGTCATGGCCAAGGCGGCGCGCGAGCGGCGCCGGAACGGGAGGCACTAGATGGACGGCATCCACTTCCACGGCGACGTTCGCGCGGGGACGGTCAACAACGCGGTCCACGGCGACATCAACACCGTCCACGGTGGACACCAGGAGATCCACCGGGGGTTCGACGCGCGCCAGGTCGCTTCGCTGGTGCGCGCGGTCCGCGGCGAACTCGACGCGGCGCGCCTGCCGCCGGCCACGAAGGACGCCGTGCACGACGCCCTCGACGAGGTCGACCGGGACGTCGTGCACGGCGGAACCGGCGCGGGCGCGAAGGTGCGCCGGGCCCGGGACCTGCTCCGGGACGCCGGCGGTCTCGCGACCGCCGGCGCCGGGTTGTGTACCGCGGTGCGGGCTCTCGCCGCAGCGGTCGGCGTTCCGTTCTAACCGTCCACAGCGGACGCGACCACAGTGGACGGTGCCGCGGGTGCCGCGCCGCCCAGCCGGGCGGTCGGCACCCGGTAGGTCTCCCGGGCCGTCGCCGCGGCCAGCGCCGCCACCACGCACACCGCCGCGGTGAAGATCGCGACGCCGAGCCAGTCCTGCTTGCCCGAACCGATCGCCGCCACGACGCTGGGGGCGAAACCCGCCACCGCGAAGCCGATCTGGGTGCCGATCGCCATGCCGGACAGGCGGACCCGCGCGCTGAACATCTCGCCGTACAGCGCCGGCCAGACCCCGTTGACGCCGGAGTACGCCACGCCGAACAGCACGATGCCGAGCACGAACAGCAGCGCGTACGAGCCGATCGAGATCGACCACAGGTACGGGAAGATCAGCACGCCGCAGGCCAGGCAGCCGGTGATGAACACCGGTTTGCGCCCGACGCGGTCGGCGAGGCCGGCCAGCAGCGGGATCGCCGCCAGCGCGACGACGTTCGCGAGCACGCCGACCCAGAGCATCGGGGTGCGCGACAGGCCGATCGTGTTGACCGCGTAGCTCAGCGCGTAGACGGTGAAGATCGTGCTCACCGAGGCGATCGTCGCCGCTGCCACCACCCGCAGGACATCCGCCCAGTGGTGGCGGAACAGGACCGCGACCGGCAGCTTCGCGACGTCGGTGCGTTCGAACACCGGTGTCTCGTCGAGCTTGCGCCGGATCACGAAGCCGACCACCACGACCAGCGCGCTGCCCCAGAACGGCACCCGCCAGCCCCAGGTCAGCAGCTGCTCCGCCGGCAGCGCGGCGACCGGCAGGAAGATCGCGGTGGCCAGGATCTGCCCGGCTTGCGTGCCGCTCAGGGTGAAGCTGGTGAAGTAGGCGCGCCGGTGCTCCGGGGCGTGTTCCAGTGACATCGAGTTCGCGCCCGCCTGCTCACCGGCCGCGGAAAGTCCTTGCAGCAGGCGGAGAACGACCAGCAGGACCGGCGCGAGGACGCCGACGCTCGCGTACGTCGGCAGGCAGCCGACGCAGAACGTCGCGAAACCCATGAGCAGCAGGGTGAAGACGAGGACGCGCTTGCGGCCGAACCGGTCGCCGATGTGGCCGAGGACGAACGCGCCGACCGGCCGGGCGAGGTAGCCGACGCCGAAGGTGGCCAGGGCCAGCAGGGTGCCGGTGGCGGGGGAGGAGGCGGGGAAGAACACCTTGCCGAACACGAGCGCGGCGGCGGTGCCGTAGATGAAGAAGTCGTAGTACTCGAGCGCGCTGCCGATCCAGGCGGCCAGCGCCGCCTTGCGGGGCATCGATCCGGTCACGGGCACGATCTCCTGACGTCCGTGCTTCGTTGCGCAGACTGTGGTGCTGAAGACTGCCGGGGGAAGCAATGTACGGTCTAGTTAGTTAATAGAGAGTGCGAGACCGGGGCGCCGGGTGTCAAGAGATCCTTTTCGCCGGGCGGCGCGCGCGGCTCAGCGCGCGGTCAGGTACTCGATCAGCAAGTCGCCGAGCATCGTGCGGTAGTGCGCGCGGCGAGCCGCGTCCAGCATGTCGCGGCCGAAGATCGCCTGGAACGTGTGCCGGTTCGCCAGCCGGAACACGCAGAACGAGCTGATGATCATGTGGACGTCGAGCGGGTCGGCGTCGGTCCGGAACAGGCCGGCCTTGCGCCCCCGCTCGAGGATCCGCGTGATGCCGCCGAGCGCCGGGTCGGCCAGTCCGGCCAGGATCTCCGACTGCGAGAGGTGTTCCGCGTGGTGGATGTTCTCGATGCTGACCAGCCGGATGAAGTCCGGGTTGGCCTCGTGGTGGTCGAAGGTCAGCGCGGCCAGCCGCCGCAGCGCGTGCTCCGGCTCGAGGTGCTCGACGTCCAGCTGGGCTTCCAGCTTCCGGATCGCGGTGTACGCGTGCTCCAGCACGGCGATGTAGAGCTGTTCCTTGCCGCCGAAGTAGTAGTAGATCATCCGCTTGGTGGTGCTGGTGCGGGCGGCGATCTCGTCGACCCGGGCGCCGGTGTAGCCCTTGTCCGCGAACTCCCGCGTGGCCACCGCGAGGATGTCGGCGCGCGTCCGTTCCTTGTCGCGCTGGCGCTCGGCTTCCGACGATGGTGCGGCCACCTGACTCCCTCCGCGCAGGTCAACGGCCCCACTCTAGTCCAGCCCTTCCGCCGGGGCGGACGCCGCGCTAACGTGAACGTACTAGTTCGTACATTAATCGCGGAGGGTGCGGCGTGACCAGCTACCTGATCGGGCTCGTCGGTACCGGCATCGGGCCGTCCGCCAGCCCGGCCCTGCACGAACGCGAGGCCGACGAGCTCGGCCTCCGCTACGTCTACCGCCTGCTGGACCTCGACGTGCTCCGCCGCCCGGTCGCCGAGGTGCTCGCGGCGGCCCGGCTCGCCGGGTTCGACGGCCTCAACGTCACCCACCCGGCCAAGCAGGCGGTCCTGCCGCACCTCGACGAGCTCTCACCCGAAGCCGCCGCGCTCGGCGCGGTCAACACCGTCGTCTTCGACCGGGGCCGCGCGATCGGCCACAACACCGACGCGACGGGATTCGCCCGCAGCCTCACCCTCGGCCTGCCGGACGTCCGCCTCGACGACGTCGTCCTGCTCGGCGCCGGGGGAGCGGGAGCGGCGGTCGCCCACGCGCTCCTCTCGCTGGGCACCGGGCGCCTCACCGTCCACGACGTCGACGGTGACCGCAGCGCCCGGCTGGCCGAGGCGCTCGAGCGGAGGTTCGGCCCGGGCCGGGCAGTGACCGGAGACCCGACCGCGATCCAGCACGCCGACGGCCTGGTGCACGCCACCCCGACCGGGATGGCCGCGCACCCCGGCTCGCCGGTCCCGGGCGAGCTGCTGCACCCGCGGCTGTGGGTCGCCGACATCGTTTACCGCCCCCTCGAGACCGCGCTGCTGGCCGCCGCCCGCGCCCGCGGCTGCCGGGTGCTGCACGGGGGCGGCATGGTCGTGCTCCAGGCCGCCGAATCGTTCCGGCTGTTCACCGGCGCCGAGCCCGACCCGGCGCGGATGCTGCGCCACTTCGACGCCCTGGAAGGAGAGGCCGCCCGTGCCGCCTGAACCGCGCACCGCGATCGCCACCGTCTGCCTGTCCGGCACCTTGGAAGACAAGCTGGCCGCGGCCGCCGCGGCCGGGTTCGACGGCGTCGAGCTGTTCGAGAACGATCTGGTGGTCTCCCCGTCGAGCCCGGCGGAGATCCGCCGCCGCTGCGCCGACCTCGGCCTGTCCATCGACCTCTACCAGCCGTTCCGTGACTTCGAAGCCGTCCCGCCGGAGCGGCACGCGGCCAACCTGCGCCGTGCGGCGCGCAAGTTCGACGTCATGGCCGAGCTCGGGACCGGCACGGTCCTGGTCTGCTCTTCGGTCTCGCCCGAGGCGATCGACGACGACGAACTGGCCGCCGAACAGCTGCGTGCCCTCGCCGACCTCGCGGCCGGGCGCGGGATGCGGATCGCCTACGAAGCCCTGGCCTGGGGCCGGCACGTGAGCGGGTACGAGCACGCCTGGCGCATCGTCCGCCGTGCCGCGCACCCCGCGCTCGGCCTCTGCCTGGACAGCTTCCACATCCTCTCGAAGGGCCACGACCCGGCGCCGATCCGCGCGATCCCCGGCGAGAAGATCTTCTTCTTGCAGCTCGCCGACGCGCCCACGCTGCCGATGGACGTGCTGCCGTGGAGCCGGCACCACCGGCTCTTCCCCGGCCAGGGCGACTTCGACCTGACCGCGTTCACCGGGCACGTGCTCGCCGCGGGCTACCGCGGGCCGCTGTCGCTGGAGGTCTTCAACGACGTGTTCCGCCAGGCCGATCCGCGTCCGGCCGCGGTCGACGCGCTGCGGTCGCTGCTGGCGCTGAAGGAATCCCTGGGCGTGCTCGAGCTGCCGGCCGCGCCGGCGCTGACCGGCCACGCGTTCGCCGAGGTCGTGACCGATCCGGGGGCGGGCAGCGTGCTGGCTTCGCTCGGGTTCGCGCGCACCGGCGTCCACCGGACCAAGCCGGTCGAACTGTGGGAGCAGGGCGAGGCCCGCGTGGTGGTCAACGAAGGCGGCGCGGCGCACGGCGCCGTCGGGGCGGTGGCGCTGGCGAGCACCGACCCGGACCGCTCCGCCCGCCGGGCCGAAGCCCTGCTCGCGCCGGTCCTGCCGCGCGTGCGCGGCCCGCGCGAGGCCGATCTGGCTTCGGTCGAGGCGCCGGACGGCACCCAGGTGTTCCTCTGCGGCGACGACTGGCGGGACGACTTCACGCCCACCGGCGAAACGGCGATCGGCGCGGGGGTCTTCGGAATCGATCACGTGGCCCTCACCCAGCCGTTCGACCACTTCGAGGAGGCGGCGCTGTTCTACCGCTCGGTGTTCGGGCTGACGCCGTCCCCGGTCGCCGCGTTCGCGGCGCCGTTCGGGCTCGTGCGCAGCCGCGCGGTGGCGGCAGGGGCGGTCCGGCTGACGCTGGAGGCCGCCGTGGTCCGCCGCGGCGAATGGGCGCCGGCGGTCCCCGAACCGCAGCACGTGGCGTTCGCCTGCACGGACGCGCTCGCCGCGGCCGAGGCGATGCGGGCGGCGGGTGCGCCCCTGCTGGACATCCCCGGCAACTACTACGACGACCTCGAAGCCCGGCTGGACCTGCCGCTGGAACGACTCGCCGTGCTGCGGGAGCGTTCGGTGCTCTACGACCGGGACGAGCAAGGCGAGTTCCTGCACTTCTACACCGCGTTGGCCGGGGCCCGGGTGTTCTTCGAGGTGGTGCAGCGGATCGGCGGGTACCGCGGGTTCGGCGTGGTCAACGCGCCGGTGCGAATGGCCGCCCACCGCGCCAGGCGACACGCGGCCCCGCCGGTGAAAACGCCGGCCTGATCGCCCCCACCGCCCCGGGAAGTCTTTCCCGGGGCGGTTTTCGTCGTGGCACGGCACCGCGGGCGCGCGGATTTCCGGTTCCCCAGCGGTGAAAAACGCCCGGGACCCCTTCCTATCCGGACGACTTCTGGCGCGCCTCTCCGGTCGCCGGTAACCGCCCGGCTACTCGCCGCATGCGTTTACAACGTTCCGGCAACCGCCTTGACAGGGCCTGTGGTACGTACCACTCTAACCCCAACATTGGTCTACACCATTTGGGGCGCTCGGCCGCGGTGGCCGGGCATGGAAAGGACGGCATCGAGTGAAACGCTGGCTCAAGCTGGCGGCGGGCGCCGCCGCACTCACGCTCGCGACCGCAGGCTGCGCGGGCTCCAGCGGCTCGGACACCGCGGCCTCGCCGAGCGGCAACGCACCGCTGAGCGGGACCGTCACGGTCTGGCTGATGACCGGCTCCGCGCCGGCCACCCTGACCGACGCGCTCAACAAGGAGTTCGAGGCCGCGCACCCCGGGGTCAAGGTCAAGTACGAAGTCCAGCAGTGGGACGGCATCCAGCAGAAGCTGACCACCGCGCTGGCCGGCGGCGCGCCGCCGGACGTCATCGAGATCGGCAACACGCAGACCGCCGCGTTCGCCGCGCAGGACGGCGTGCTGACCGACCTGACCGCCGACAAGGACAGCTTCAACGGCTCGCAGTGGCTCAAGGGTCTCGCCGACTCCGGCAGCTACGACGGCAAGACCTACGGCGTCCCGTTCTACGCGGCCAACCGTGAGGTCATCTACCGCAAGGACATGTTCGAGCAGGCCGGCATCGCCAAGCCGCCGGCGTCGAACGACGAGTGGGTCGACGCGATCGGCAAGCTGAAGGCCAAGTTCGGCTCCGACCCCGACTTCCAGGCGCTCTACATGCCGGGCCAGAACTGGTACGCGCTGCTGTCGTTCATCTGGGACAACGGCGGGGACATCGCCAAGGCCGACGGCAAGAACTACAAGGCCACCCTGGACACCCCCGAGGCCAAGGCCGGCCTCGACTTCTACAAGAAGCTCGTCGACACCTCCGGCACCAAGGCGCCGAAGGACGCCGACGAGGCGAAGCCGCAGCAGGCGACCGTCTACGGCGCCGGCAAGGTGGCCATGATGATCGGCCTCCCGTGGGAGCTGGCGACCGCGGCCAAGACCGACGCGAGCCTCACCGGCAAGACCGGCGCCTTCGCCATCCCGAGCAAGAACGCCGGCCAGAGCGCCCCGGTCTTCCTCGGTGGCTCCAACCTGGCCATCCCGGCCAACAGCAAGAACGTGGCCGCGGCCAAGGAGTACATCAAGCTGCTGGCCGGCCCGAAGTACCAGAGCCAGCTCGCCGCGGCCGGCGTCGTGCCCGGCACGTCGACCGACCTCACCGGTCTGGACAAGGACCCGCTGGGCAGCGTGATGGCCAAGGCTTCGGCCAACGGCAAGGCCGTGCCGGCCAGCCCGAAGTGGGGTGACGTGGAGTCCGGCCAGAACCCGGTCAAGGACATGCTGACCGCGTACCTGACCGGCAAGAAGACGCTCGACCAGGCGACCGCCGACGCCAACGCAGCGCTGAACAAGCTCATCGGCGGATGACCGCGACCGCCAATGTGACGATGCCGGCGGGGGCGACCCCGCCGGCATCGCCGCGCGACACGCGGGCCCGAAAGCGCAGGCGGGGCCGGTTCGGCGACCGGGTGCTCCCGTACCTGCTCCTGCTCCCCGCGCTCGCGGCCATCTTGGTCCTGCTCGCCTGGCCGCTGGTCCAGGTGCTCGCGATCAGCTTCCGCAAGCTCGACATCGGCCAGCTGGTCTCCGGCAAGACGGTCTGGATCGGGTTCGACAACTACACGAACACGCTGTCCGACCCGGAGTTCTGGACGATCACCGCCCGGACCCTGGTCTTCACCGCCGCCGTCGTGGCCGCCACCGTCCTCGGCGGGCTGCTGCTGGCGGTGCTGATGCGCCACCTCGGCCCGGTCGTGCGGATCATGGTCCAGGTGACGCTGGTGCTGGCGTGGGCGACCCCGGTGATCGCGACGACCACGGTGTTCCAGTGGATCTTCGACGAGCAGTACGGCATCCTCAACAAGACGCTGGACCGGCTCGGCTTCCCCGGCTTCATCGGGTTCTCGTGGTTCTCCAGCGGCGCCAGCACGCTCACCGTGATCGGGCTGCTCATCGTGTGGCAGGCCGTGCCGTTCGTGACGTTCTCGCTGTACGCGGGCATCATCGGTGTCCCGCGCGAGCAGTACGAGGCCGCCGGCATCGACGGCGCCGGCGCGTGGCAGACCTTCCGCGCGGTCACCTGGCCCGCCATCCGGCCGATCACCACCATGGTCACGTTCCTCTCGGTGCTGTGGGACTTCAACGCCTTCGCGCAGATCTGGGCGATCCGGGAAGGCGGCCCGGACGGCGGGAGCACCACGCTGGCCGTCGTGCTGTACCTCAAGGGCATCGCGGGCAACCACTTCGGCGCGGCGGGGGCGATCGCGACCCTGATGCTGATCGTGCTCGCCCTCATCACCGGCCGGTACATCCAGCTGCTGGTCCGGACCCCGGAAGGTGATCTCAAGTGAGGAAGTCGCTGCCGCAGCGGATCGCGCTCTCGGTCGTCGGCGTGGTCGTGGCGCTGCTGGTCCTCTTCCCGACGTACTGGATGTTCGTCACCTCCCTGCGGACGCCCGGCCAGATCCTGTCGCCGAAGTACGACCTGATCCCGACTTCGTTCTCGTTCGGCAACTTCGCCACCGCGCTGGGCAAGGACAACTTCCCGACCTACCTGATGAACAGCCTGATCGTCACGGTCGGTTCGGTGCTGTGCGCGCTGATCGCCGGGACGCTGGCGGCGATCCCGCTGTCGCGGCTGCGGTTCACCGGCCGCAAGGGGTTCCTGGTCCTGGTCATGGTGGCGCAGCTGGCGCCGGTGTCGGCCCTGTTCATCCCGCTGTTCCTGCTGATGAAGGATGCCGGGCTGCTCAACACGCTGCCGTCGCTGCTGCTGATCTACTTCGCGACCACGCTGCCGTTCACGGTGTGGATGCTCTACGGCTTCGTCAACGGGATCCCGTACGAGCTGGAAGAGGCCGCGATGATCGACGGCTGCAGCCAGACCGGCGCCTTCCGGCGCGTCACGCTGCCGTTGCTCGGCCCTGGCCTGGTCACCACGTCGGTGTTCAGCTTCATCACCGCCTGGAACGAGTACCTGTTCGCGCTGGTCTTCATCCGGGACAAGCCGAAGGAGACCCTGCCGGTGTGGCTCGCGTCGTTCCGCACCGCGTTCGCCACCGACTGGGGCGGCGTCATGGCCGCTTCGGTCATCTACGCGGTCCCGGCGCTGATCTTCTTCCTGCTCGTGCAACGCAAGCTGGTGTCCGGCGCGACCGCCGGCGCCGTGAAGGGGTAGCCCCGTTGTCCACGCCAGAGACGCAGTCCTCGCCCGAGAAGCTCGCCGAAGCCGTCCTCCTGCCCGGGTTCGCCGGGACGACCGCGCCGGACTGGCTGCGCCGCCGGATCGCCGGCGGCCTGGGCGGGGTGGTGCTGTTCGGCCGCAACGTCGTCGACGACGAGCAGGTCGCCGCGGTCACCGCCCCGCAGCGCGGTGAGCGCCACGGGGGGGTGGGGGGCAACGACGAAGAGGGTGGAGACGTCACCCGCCTCGACGTGAACACCGGGTCGTTCGTACCGGGCCCGCTCGCCCTCGGCGCGGCCGACGACCCGGAGCTGACCACGGCCGTCGCGGCCGCGCTCGGCGAACGGCTCGCGGCGTGCGGGGTCACGCTCGACTTGGCGCCCTGCGCGGACCTGACGCTGGCCGCCGAGGACCCGATCATCGGCGTCCGGGCGTTCGGGTCCGACCCGGCGAAAGCGTCGCCGCACGTCGCGGCGTACGTGACCGGCCTGCAGAAGTACGGCGTGGCGGCGTGCGCGAAGCACTTCCCGGGCCACGGCGCGGCGACCGAGGACTCGCACGTGGCGCTGCCGGTGCTGCCACGCACGGTCGAGGAGCTGCACGAGATCGAGCTGGTCCCGTTCGCCGCGGCGATCCGGGCCGGCGTCCGGTCGGTGATGTCGGGCCACCTGGTCGTGGCGGCCTGGGGCGACGCGCCGGCCACGCTCAACCGGACCGCGCTCACCGGCGTCCTGCGCGGCGAGCTCGGCTTCACCGGCGCGGTGATCACCGACGCGCTCGAGATGGGCGCGGTGTCCGGCGCGTACGGGCGCCACGACGGCCTCGGCCGCTCGGCCGTGCGGGCCCTGGCCGCGGGGGCGGACGCGTTGTGCCTCGGCGGCGCGGCGTTCGAAGCCGAGCATCTGGACGCCTGCGTCGCGGCGATCGTGGCCGCGGTCGCGGCGGGCGAGCTGCCCCTGGAGCGGCTGGCGGAGGCGGCGGAGCGGACGGCGGGGCTGGGCACCGACCCGGCGCCGGCGCAGGTCGGCCCGGTCGACCGGCGGCTCGGCCTCGAAGCGGCGCGCAAGGCGCTGCGGGTGCACGGCGAACCCCGGCTGGACGGCCCGCCGCTGGTCGTCGACGTCCGGACCGACCCGACCATCGCGGCCGGGCCGATGCCGTGGGGTCTCGGCGCGCACCTGGCCGAGCTCGTGCCGGGCACCCGGGTGCTCACCGTGACCCCCGAGGACGCCGGCGTGGTGCTCGAGGCGGCACCGGGGTTCCGCAGCGTCGTCGTGGTGACGCGGGAAGCGCACCGGCACCCGCGGGTGCGCGCGCTGCTCGCCGCCCTGTCCGGACTGGATTTCATCCGGGTGGAGACGGGCGTGCCCGGCCCCGACGGCGGCGACGGCGGTCCGCGGATCGACACGTTCAGCGGTTCGTACGTCAGCCTGCGCGCCGCGGCGGAATATCTCGCCTGAAACCGATATTTCGTCCGGTTTGCCGCAACTCCAGAACGACGCCCGCGATTTGTACGCGCCTTGTACCGGCGGTCTTCATTCTGTCCTCACACCGAAAACTGGAGGACGGAAGAATGAACATGGGCATCGTGAAGCGGATGGCGGGGGTCGCCGGTATCGCCGCGGCGATCGTGGTCGTCGGGGCGGGCCCGGCGTTCGCGGCATCGGGCACCGTGCACACCGATTCCGGCGCGGCGCTGACCCTGCGGTCCAGCCCGAGCGCGAGCGCGGGTTCGGTCGGCAGCATCGCCGACGGCACCGCGGTGACCATCAGCTGCCAGACCAACGGATCCACCGTCGACGGCAAGTACGGAACCTCGGACATCTGGGACAAGGTGGGCGACGGCTACGTCAGCGACGCCTACGTCTACACCGGCTCCGACGGCCGGGTCGCCCCGGACTGCGCGGGTTCGACGCTGGCCTGCTCGACCGCGGGCACCGGCGACCCGAACACCTGCGCCGAGGCAGTGACCAAGGCGAAGTCCCGCATCCACAAGAACGACCTCGACTCCTACGAGCGCTGGTGCGACCGGATCAACGCGCAGAACTACGGGTTCAGCGCCAGCGGCTCGGACACGGCCTACATCCACTGGACCCAGATCCCGTCGTCGTTCAAGCACCCGGGTGACTACCAGGTCCCGGCCGGTGGCCTCGCCTTCTTCAAGAGCAGCGGTGCCGGGCACACGATGATCTCGATCGGCGGCGGCAAGTTCCTGTCGAACGACATCAACGGCTTCGGCAGCTACACCGAGACGACGATCGCCCAGATCAAGAGCGACTGGGGCCAGACCTACCTCGGCTGGTCGCAGCCGTGGTTCAAGGTGAACCACTGACACCCTGAACGTGCATGAGCCCCTGTCCACCTCCCGCGGACAGGGGCTCGTCCGCGTGCGGTGGACAGTCCGGTTCGGACAGTCAGACCTTCGTGATCCGGTGGGCCGGATCCGCCAGGTACGTCAGCAGGTTCCCGGGCCGGTACGGCGGCCGGAGCTGTTCACTGCGGTGCACCACGCACGACGCCGCGGACTCCGTCGCCGGGTCCACCCGGCCGATGCCGCGGTCGGCCGAGCCGAACCACCGGTAGAACGCCTTGAGGGAATTGTGCAGCTCGCCGAGTTCGTCACGCCCGGACAGATACCCGAAGGCGTTCTCCTCGAACGCGAGGCCGCACTGCTCGGCGCGGTCGGCCATCCACCGCAGGGCGAGGTTCGACAAAGCGGGCTGCTGATAGCCGCCGCCGACGTCGGAATGGGCGCCGGCGAACCAGACCTGTTCGCGGATCCGGCCGTCCGCCGCTTTCGACGGCGCCCAGACGGCCGGGCTGAACGACTTGCGGTGCTCGTCGACCGCCAGCGCCTGGAACGCCGCCTGCACGATCGAGGTCAGCTCCATGTCGTGGAACTGCCAGCGCTTGTTCAGCAGGTGGATCAGCCGGCCGCCGCTGAGGGGGATGCCCAGCGCGCCGACGGTGTCCCAGACGCCGACGAACCGGATGGGTGTCCGGTCTTCGCGGGCGTACTTCGCGCGGAACTCGCGGGCCCGCGGGCTGTCCGGGCCGGAGGCGTCCCGGTCGCGATCGCGGTAGAGCCGGTAGGCCTCCTCGAGCCGGCCGATCTCGCCGGGCAGCAGGACGCCGCAGTTGCGGATGAAGCCCACGGTGCTGCGCGCGGTGTAGGCACCGCGGCTGAAGCCGAAGAAGAACAGTTCGTCGCCGGGTTCGTAGTTTTCGGCGACGAAGCGGTAAGCGTCCTGGACCTTCGCCGAGAGCCCCATGCCGAAAGCGCCGCCGACGAGGTGGTCCACCAGCTTCCCGGTCCCGACGCCTTCGCGGTAGTGGACCCGCTGCGGCGTGCCGGCCGGGTCGACGGGCGCGACGGCCTTCTGGAGCTGGCCCACGTTGGTCGGAGCCGGCTGGCGGAGGGTGTTCCAGGTCCCGTCGCAGCAGATCACCAGACGTTTCGCCATGCTTCCTCCCTGGTCCGGACCCTCGTGAGTCGCCGGCACCCGGTACGGCGTTACGCCTGGTCGGTCGCCCGCAACGGTGAGGCCGACCGCCGGCGGCA
>NZ_JBHVXZ010000192.1:0-12879 GCF_042881395.1 Amycolatopsis sp. NPDC058278
TTCTTGGTCCAGGTGTGCTTGGCTCCCGACGCGTCCGTCAAGACGATGTTCTGGTCGGTGACCTTGGCTTCGGTGTAGCTCGAGCCGTCACCGTCGAGGTCGGCCGACAGCGTCCAGCCCTGCGGAAGCACCGGCAGGTCGCTGGTGTAGAGCCAGTCGGCGGGGACGATCTGCGGGGCGACGGTGGTGTTGTCGGTGGTGCGGACGAACAACCGCATCTTCGCCGCGCCGGTCGCCTCGGCGTTCTCGATCTTGATCGGCACGCGCTGCCCGGCGGTCAGCGAGACGCCGGTCGCCTGGGTCCAGTTCAGGTCGCTCGCGTTGTTGACCTCGTAGACCTTGGCGCCGTTGATCCACACCGTGCCACCGTCGTCGTGCACCCCGGCGAACTGGTAGGTCCCGGCGACCGGAGCCTGGAAGAACCCCTCCCAGCGGGCGACGAACCAGTCCGCCGGCAACGCCGGAGCAAAGGGCGAGTCGGTGCCCCAGTCGACGTTGACCTGCGGCTCGGTCCGCACCAGCACCGGCTGCTGCGCGTCGTTGATGATCCCGTTGTGCGACAGGTCGGCGAAGTAGGACGCCTTGAGGCCCTTGTTCTCGACCTGCTGCGAGTTGTACCCGAAGCTCACGCCGGCGCTGCCGCCGACGGTCAGGGACGACGGGGCCTGCTCACTGGTGGAGACGTTGCCGTTGGCCAGGTTCACCGTGACCGGGCCGGCCTCATCGGTCGGTGACGGGCCGTGGTCGCCGATGCGCTGGTCGATCTTCAAATGCCCGATCCACGTCGGGGTGACCGTGGTGGCGCCGCTGTAGGTCATCGCCTGCCAGGTGTAGGCGACACCGTCCTGCAGAACGCCCGCCGGCACCGTCCACGTCGGCGTGGTCAAGCAGCCGGACTCGACCACGACACCGGACTTCGCGTCGGCGCCGGTGGCGACGCGGAAGCAGTACTTGACCTGCTCGCCGTCCGGGTCGGTGACCGGGTTGACCGACAGGGTCGGCGTCAGCGACGTCGACACCGTGCCATCCACCGGGGCGACCAGGGTGGTGGCCGGAGCCGGGGAGCCGGTGTCGACGGTGAGAGTCGCGTTGAGGTTCTTGTAGGTCCAGGTGCCGGGGTTCTCGGCGCCGATCATCATGAAGAAGACCGAGCCGTCGCGGGCGTTGACGCGGTCGCGGATGAACCCGGTCAGGCCTTCGCCGACGAAACTGCCGACGTCGCCGACCAGCGCGCTGGTCATGTAGCCGCCGACGCCGTTGAAGTTGAACGCCGACGCGTGGTACAGGTTCGCGTTCCACGTCTTCAGCGAGCCGACGACGCTGGTGTTGCGGGTCAGGTCCATCCGCGCGCCGACCACGGTCTTGCCGAACAGCGGCGAGTAGTCCATGTGGAAGACGCTGCGGTTGTACGTGTCGCCGTTGGCCTGGCTGTTGCCGATCCGCAGACCGCAGGCGTCGCAGTTCGTGCCGTCCGAGCGGTAGGAGTGTGACTCGGTGACGCCGTAGGTGAAGGTCGGGTCGACCGACACCGGGTAGACCCGCCGGGGATCGCGCAGCCAGTTCGCATCAACCGAGACGGTCAGCCACCAGTCCGCGCCGGCCTTCTCCAAGGTGTAGGTGCCGCCGGTCATCGCCGGTGCCGTCTCGCCGTTGCCCGCAGAGTCCCAGGTCTCGATCGGCGGCAGCACGATCTTCGCCGCGCCGCTCTTGTCGGCCAGCGTGACCGCGCCGTTCTTCTCCAGCTTCGGTGTCAGGTCACCCGTGGTGAGCCTGAACTTCCACGACGGGCGGCCGTCGGCCGGCGGTCGCTTGAGCTTGATCGTCTCCTTGACCGCGCCCGGGGTGACCTCGTAGTCCAGGTCGGTGCCGACGGCGACCTCGGGGTAGGTGACCGAGTCGCCCTTGACCGCGGCCGCCGTGGGCGCGGCCTGGTCGAGGGTCAGGCCGGCAGTGTGGCCGCCGGACTCGACCTGCAGCACTGCGGCGTCATTCGCTTTCGTGGCCAGCGACGGACTCAGCGGGTGGTTGTCGGCGTCGGCGCGCTTGGTGGTCGGGTCGGTCGCCAGGGTGGTCTGAACCGGCTGCCACCGACCCTGCTCGTCCTGCACGTTCAGCGGCTGGTTCGACTGCCGTACCGAGTGCGTGCCATCCGGGTTGACGTACTCGGTGACGAACGTCGACCGCGACACCGGCGTGGAGCGCTGCGGGTCGAAATGCGTGCCCGCTCCCCCGTCCAGGCGGCTCTGGGCGACGAAATCCGCCTTCGACGGCGCCTGCGGCGCGACAGGCGCCGGTGGGGCCGAGGGCAGCAACCCGACGTCGCGCGGGTCGATCGGCTTCGGCGCTTCGGCCAGTCGCTGCGGAGCCGCGATCGCTTCAGCACTACCGACGAGCAGGGTCATCGTCAAGACGAGCACGAGCGCTCTGACCCAGCGGACCAGATGGACAGGACGCGACAACGGCAGCACGACCGGTTCCTCCCCCGGCGACCCGGCATCTCGCCGCGGCCGCCCCCAATGGCCCGCGGAGCACAACTGCCGACGCGGGATGAAGCTGGGCCCTCCGCGCACGTCGTACCCGGCTGGCCCGCGGGTCGGGAATTCTCGTCCCTCGCCCGCACCCTGCATCGTCGGAACCTCACACGGTTGTTACACCGTCGAGTGAGACGAAACACACAGTTGCCGACTGATCACGGATGGGGTAAAGGCGCAGGTCGTCGCCGTACAACTGTCGGGGCTGTCCGAGCTTCGGTGCCGCGTTGCCGGGCTGGTTCGTGATCGCCTTCATGACGTGGCTGCGCAAGGAATCCCGGCGCCACGTCGTGGTCCCGCGGCAGCCGGCGCGGTCATCCTCGCGATCCGATGGCTCGACGAACGGATCAGTTTTGGTGCTTGCCGTCCAGGGCGAACGGGTCTACCGGGTCAGCTGAACCGCTGGTCAGCGACCGAGCCACGGAGCGAGCAGCTTCTCCAGGTCAGCATCCGACAGCGCCCGCGGCCCACCATGGAACTCGTGCCACCGCGAAGCGTCACACGCCGCCGTGTACTCCACCTCGAACGCCCGCATCAGCACGTACATGAACGTCCTCCACCAAGAGATGCATAGAGGATTTATATAAAGCTGCTATGCTTCGGTCATGAGTCGCCGAGACGCCGCGCACGGCGCTTCCGATGCCATCGGGTCAGCCCTCTACGGCCTGGCCACCAGGGCCGTGAGACGCCTTCCCCGCGACATGAGCCTCACATCCGCCGCCACCCTGGCCACCCTGGACAAGACCGGCCCGCGACGGATCACCGATCTGGCCGCGACCGAGGGCGTCACCCAGCCCGCGATGACCGTCCTGGTCCGGGTGATGGAGGAATCCGGGCTGGTCGAGCGGCAGGGCGATCCGGCCGACAAGCGGGTCACGCTGGTGTGCCTGACCGAGGCCGGCGCGTCGTACGTCCGGACGCGACGCCAGGCGGGCGTTGACGCGTATGCGCGGTTGATCGACAAACTCACCGGTGACGAGGTCGAGGCCTTGGCAGCAGCCCTTCCGGCGCTGCTGCATCTGGCGGAGCTCGAAAGCCACGCCCGAGGGGAGTCAGACCGGTGACCGCGGCCCAGGCTCATGACCAGCCCCAGAGCACTGGCCTGATACGTTCCGAGGCACGCCTGCTGGTCCCCGCCCTGATGTTCATCGCCCTGGTCGTGGCGGCGGTCGCCAGCCTCGGGACGCCGCTCATCACCAGCGTGGCGACCGCGTTCCACGTCTCCCTCGACAGCGCGCAGTGGACGCTGACCATCGCGCTGCTCAGCGGCGCCGTCGCCACACCCGTCCTCGGCCGGCTCGGAGCCGGTCCGCACCGGCGGGCCACGATCCTCGCCACGCTGGCGATCGTCGTCGTCGGCAGTGCGCTCACCGTGCTGCCGCTGCCGTTCGCCTGGCTGCTCGGGGGCCGAGCGGCCCAAGGCGCCGGCCTCGGTCTCACGGCGCTGATGATGGGCGTGGCCCGCGACCACCTTCCCGAGAAGCGCAGCGCCGCCACGATCGCCCTGATCTCAGTGGTCTCCATCATCGGAGCCGGCGTCGGCTACCCGCTGGCCGCGCTGCTCGCCGAGTTCGGCGGACTGCGGGCCGCCTACGGCCTCGGCCTGCTCGTCACCGCCATCGCCTTCGTGACCGCGTGGCGCTCCATGCCCGCAGCTCCCGAAGGCCGCTCCGCTCACGTGAACGTGGCCGGTGCGCTCGTCCTGGCGGGTGGACTGCTCCTCGTCCTGTTCCTGGCCGGCGAGAGGAGCCTGTGGAGCCGACACCTCGCCGTGGCGGTGACCCTTGCCATCGCCGCCGTACTCCTGCTCGGCGGCTGGACCGTTTCCGAACTGCGAACCAAGACGCCCCTGATCGACATCCGGGCGGTACGGCACCCGGCGGTCGCCGGGGCGAACATCGCCATGTTCGTCGGCGGGAGCGGCATGTACCTCCTGCTCACGCTCATCACCCGCTACGCGCAGACGCCGCACAGCGCCGGCTACGGCTTCGGACTGACCACCTTCGTGGCGGGGCTGGTCCTCATCCCGTTCTCCGTGCTGGGGTTCGTCGCCGGCAAGCTCACGCCGCGAGTCCGCGAACGGATCAACGGCCCCCTGCTCCTGGCCGGCAGCGCCGCCATCGTCGGCGGCGGGTTCGCCCTGTTCGCCACCGCCCGGTCCAACCTGACCGAACTGCTCGCGGCCATGGGCGTGCTGGGCTTCGGCGTCGGCAGCTTCTCGGCCGCCATGCCCGGCGTCATCCTGGCCGTCACCCCCCAGAGCGAGACGTCGAGCGCCATGAGCTTCAACTACGTCGTCCGCAGCGTCGGGTACTCCCTGGGCAGCGCCATCGGCGGCCTGATCCTCGCCGCGGGCACCGGCCCCGGCCACCTCTCCCCCGACGAGGGCGCCTACACCACCGCGGCACTGGCCGGCATCGGCGCCATGGCGATCACAACGCTGACCAGCCTCGCTCTCGCCCGCCGACGCTCGTCCGAGACCAACCCGTAAGTCTGATGCACTCATCCCGACACTGGAGGTTCAATGCCCAAGGGCTACTGGGTCAGCGTCTACCCCACCATCACAGACCCCGAGCAGCTGGCTGCCTACAACAAACTGGCCGCTCCAGCCGTCAAGGCCGCAGGCGGGCGGACGTTCGCCCGCGGCGGCAGCCGGGTCGTCGCACACGAAGCCGGAATCGCCGAGCGCGTCGTCCTGATCGAGTTCGACAGCTTCGAACAGGCGGTCGCCGCCTACGAGAGTGCGGCCTACCAGGAGGCGCTGGCCGCACTCCCCGACGGCTTCGAACGCGACTTCCGCATCATCGAAGGCCTCGACTGACGGCCGAGGCTACGTCGGCGACGAACACCAAGCCGACTGCCGGGATCACCCCGGCTCGTCAGCGCGCCGCACCGTCGCGAAAAAGCGCCAGGCCAATGGCATCGGCGGTGATGCCCGGTCCGGCGACGGTCCCCGGCGGCGCGGGTCGGCTTCGACGTCGGTCGGGGGTGGGTGCGTTCGACGAGGTTCCAGCGGCCAATGTGGGTCATCGGGGCAGCGTAGAGGTTCGGGGTCGCGATGGTGGAAAAGGAGAACATGCTTCCGGAGCGGCACCGACTGGACAGTGGTGCAAACCAGGGCTCGGGCGAAGCGCTCTTCGAGATAGTCGAAGAGGCCTCCGGCCAGGACCAGGTCGAAGGGGGCCGTGGTCGACGGCCAGGTGGGCCGGCTAGTTGCACCGAACGGGGCGGCGCAGGTCAGAGTTGGTCAGCGGCCAAGCCACGGAGCGAGCAGCTTCTCCAGATCAGCGTCCGACAGCGCCCGCGGCCCACCATGGAACTCGTGCCACCGCGAAGCGTCACACGCCGCCGTGTACTCCACCTCGAACGCCCGCATCAGCACGTACATGAACGTCACCGAGCTGAACCGCTCACCCAGCAACGTCCGCGCCTCACGGGCAACCTCGGTCGCACCACGGCCGCACACGTCCGCGAGCCGAAGCTCCTCCGCAGCCGGGTCCAACAGGCTGGGGGCATACATCACGGCAAACACTCCATCATCGAAACGAACAACTCAGCCTTCGGCAGCCAGCTGGCCACAGGCCGCGGCAATCTCCTGGCCGCGCGTGTCACGCACCGTGCACGCTACTCCCCCGGCATTCACCAGCCGCACGAACTCCCGCTCCACCGGCTTCGGCGACGCGTCCCACTTCGAACCCGGCGTCGGGTTCAACGGAATCACGTTCACGTGCACCAGCTGACCCAAGTGCTTCCGCAGCCGCTTCGCCAGCAGCTCCGCCCGCCACGGCTGGTCGTTGATGTCCCGGATCAACGCGTACTCAATAGACACCCGGCGCCCGGAAGTGTCGGCGTAGTACCGCGCAGCCGACAGCACCTCGTCCACCGACCACCGCTCGTTCACCGGCACCAACGTGTCCCGCAGCTCGTCGTCCGGTGTGTGCAACGACACCGCCAGCCGCACCTGCATCTTCTCGTCCGCCAGCTTGCGGATCGCCGGCGCCAACCCCACGGTCGACACCGTCACCGAACGCTGACCGATCCCCAGACCACCGGGAGCGGGATCCGTGATCCGCCGGACCGCCGCCACCACACGCTTGTAGTTCGCGAGTGGTTCACCCATCCCTACTGTTTTACAAAGACGCTCGCCGACTGTCTATGCAGGTCAGAGCACCGCCGCACGCGCGTGTGTTCCACATCACTCTGCAGCGCGCCGCCCTCGTCCGAGGTCGTCCACTCCCGAAGCGGCGGCTCTGGGGACGAGCCCGCTTCCCGGGGTGTCGGCGAACCTGCTCACCGGATGCGGCCCGTCGACACCGCCCATGTGCTGCCCAGCCGCCGTCACCGGCGCAGACCGATGCCCACTACCGTTGGACCAGTCGACCGCCCGCTTGACCTGGCGAAGTTCGACGCCGATCCGTGCAGACTGCCGAAGCACCGGATCGCCGCCGTGGTGGCCGATCCTCCCGACTGGGTGCAGCCGTTCAGGAGACTGCCGCACCCCTGTTCGTCTGCTCATGGATCGAATCAACTCGTGGATCGAATCAATGGGTGCGAACGCGACCGTCTCCAACGAGCGTGCCCGCTATCCGCTGAAGTCGTTCGTCGTCCGCGCTGCCCGGCTCGGCGGTGTAGACGATGAGCACGGGCCCGGGCGCGCCCGGCATCGGGTAGGCGTCCCAGTCCAGATTCAGCTCTCCGACCAGCGGGTGTTCGACGCGCATCCGGCCGCGGGTGGTGTCCTCGACGTCGTGGCGGGCCCACAGCGTCGCGAACTCCGCACTGCGCACCGCCAGCTCACCGACCAGCTCCACCGCGCGCGGGTGCCCCGGCTCGGTGGCGACCTGCGTCCGCAGCATGGCGGTCAGCTCGGCGACGGTGGCCGACCGTTCCGGGCAGGCCTGGTCGGCGTCGGGGTGCAGCAGCATCGCCAGCAGGTTCCGCTCGGCCCGCGGCAGATCGGTGAACGCGCCGAGGAGTCCGCCGGCCAGTGGGTTCCAGGCCAGCACGTCCAGGAAGCGCCCGACGACCAGTGCGGGCGAGGTCGTCCCGGCCAGCAGCCGCAGCGTGGTCTCCGGTACTTCCTCCGGCGGGTACGCGCGTGCGGGGCGGGCCGGGGTGCGCGCGGCGGCGGCGAGGCTGTGCAGGTGCCGGGTCTCCTCGGCGGAAAAGTTCAGCGCCCCGGCGATGGCGTCGAGGACCTCGCCTGAAGGCCGCACGTCGCGGCCCTGCTCCATGCGCTGGTAGTAGTCCGAGCTCACCCCGGCGAGCATGGCCAGTTCTTCGCGGCGCAGCCCGGCGACGCGTCGCCGCGGGCCCGGCTCCAAGCCGACGTCCTGCGGCCGCACCCGGGTTCGCCGGGTCCGCAGGAACTCGGCCAGCGCGCGGCGGGGGTCGTCGGTCACCGGCCCAGTATGCCCGGGACGCGCCCGGCGAAGGTGGGTCCCGCAGACCCAGGACAACGCGAACGACCGAGTTTCCGCGGGCAGGCCCCAGGATCGGCGGCACACCAGCCGATCACGGGAGGAAACCCGACATGAAAGCCGCACAGATCACCAGCTTCGGAGCACCGGACGTCCTGCGGGTCACCGAAACCGACCGCCCCTCCCCCGGTGCCGGCGAGGTCCTGGTGGCGGTCGAGGCGTCCAGTGTGAACGGACACGACGCGATCGTCCGCGTCGGCGGGGTGAAGATGGTGTCGGGCCGGAAGTTTCCGATCGGGGTCGGGCTGGACTTCGCCGGTGTCGTCGTCACGGCCGGCTCGGGCGTCGACGGCTACCAGGCCGGGGACCGGGTGTGGGGCATGGTGCACCCCCGGAAACGGCACACCGTCGCCGGAGCAGCCGAGTACGTCGTGGTTCCCGCCGACCGCATCAGTCCGGCGCCGGTGGGTGTTTCGGCCGTCGAGGCGGCCTCCCTGGTCGTCGCGGGCAGCACCGCGCTGATCGCGTTGCGCGACAGCGTCCGGCTGACCGAGGGCGAGCGGGTCCTGGTCCGGGGCGCGGCCGGCGGCGTGGGCACCGCGGCGGTGCAGCTGGCCCAAGCGATGGGCGGGCACGTCACCGCGCTGGCCCGCGACCGCCACGCCGCGGTCCTGCGCGACCTCGGGGCCGACGAGGTCCTCGACTACGGCACCACCACCGCGGAGGAGATCGGGCCGTTCGACGTCATCGTAGACACGGTCGGCACCGAGCTGCACTGCTACCGCAGCAGGCTGGCCAAGGGCGGCCGGATGGTCACCGTCGGGCTCTCGGCTCCCGCCCTGGCCGCGATCGCGGCGTCGAGCATCCACGGCTCCCGGCGCATCCGCACGTTCAGCGCCAATCCCGGTTCCGCGGTGCTGGACGAGCTGGCCGACCACGTCACGGCCGGCGCGCTTCGCCCGGTGGTGCACTGCGTGTACCCGCTGGCCGACATCGCCACCGCCCACGAGGCCTTCGAACGCGGCGGTGTGCTGGGCAAGCACGTACTCGCCATCTCCGGATGAGGCATTGAACGGGTTTGCCTCTGGAGGAATCACCGAGGCCGTCGTCCGCTCTTGGCTCCTCTCTGTGTCAAGCAGACGAGGAAGCCGCTGCCCTATCCCTGTAGTCGGCAGGCTCAGGAAGTGACTGTTATTAGGTGCTGACCACGAGTTCAGGTCAGCCGCGCTGGAGTCAGGAGCCGCCCCCGAATGTCCTCCCGAGCCTGCCGCCAAGCGCTCCGCTGGACAATGGCCATCATCACGTAGCTACGGGCACCTTTGCGGCGATGATCACGTCTTTGGCCCAGTCCATGCTAGATCCACCTCCCTTCTTAGGTCACCGTAGCGCCGGGCCGAAGGGCAGATGGGTACTTCGGGGCGAAGGTGAACGGCGATAAGCAAGGAGGCGTGTCCCAACTTCGACGCCAGCGCGGACCTCACATGGCAGTTACATAGAGACGAGGTGGCAGAGATCCTCCTACCCGCGTGGGCTCCCGGCGTGCTGGGCACACGAAGACCGCGCAGCCTTCCGTCTCACGGTGGGCTTGTATTGAAGCGCAATGAACAGGCTCAGAAGCGGAAGCCGAAGAGGCCCCCGTCTTCGTATTGGTCGGTGAGCCGTTGATCCACTAGATGGGCGTCGGTAACGAAGTTGCGGCGGCGGGCCTTGTCGAGGTCGTCAGAGTTCAGCGAGATGATGTACTGGAGCCCTTCACGGGCTGTGACCTCCGCGGCCAGAGTAAGGGCGGCAGCGAGCTGACGGTCGTCAACACCGTCGAAGAGGTGACTGTCGTGGATCAGGAAGTCCGGCGCACGACCGGCCCGATGGGCTAGCACGGCTAGGGTTAGGTCGAAGCAAAAGATGACCATGCTGCTGATGCCGACACTGTTGTCGCTGTCGATGTGGGGGTTGATTCGGAGGCTCTTGTCTCCTGCCTCGAACCGCAGGTACGCGGTCCGATCAGGCCCGTAAAGACTGCGGGCAAACTCCGAGAACAGAACTGTCGCTTCGTCGATGTAGCCGCGCCGATCCTCGATGTCACGGTCCATCTCTTGCTGGAGGGTCAACCTGGCCTGCGTGATCTCCCGCTTGGTCGCCTCAAGCGCCTGTGCGGCCTCGAAGCGGTGGCGCAGCGCCGAAAGGACCGCTTGTTCCTGGCCGAGGACCTGTTGCAGTGTGGTCAGTGCTTCCAGCGCGCCTCCTTCCTGTAAGGTGCGCAAGATCGACGCTAGTTGATCGCCCAACCGCTGGCGTTCCGCCTCGCTGTCGGTCAAGCGTTGCCTCGTGGCGGTCGCTTCCTCGTCGAGGTAGCGGCGGCGGTTGCCCACAACGGATTGGTGGAACGCCTCGACCTCGTCAAACCGCCTGCGGACCTGATCGGTAAGCATGACTCCAAGCTCGGCATAGACCGGCTCCAGGTAGCTGATGTCCGGGTCGGCAGCCTCTTCGAGCGCACGCTCCAGGTCTTGCAGGTTGCGTCGATCAACAACGTCACGTGCACGGAGTTGGCGAATCTGCTGATCGACCTGGTCGGCTTCCTGGCGCAGGTGTTCGTACTCAGGGACAACGCGGAAGTTCGCGACCTGACGTTCAACGTCCGCGACTCGTCGCTCGGCCAACGCGATTTGGCTTCGTAGGTCGGCAACTCTGCCGATGATCCGTCCCAAGATCGGGTCCTGGGCGGCCTTCTGCATTTGGGTTCGGGCGTTGTCTCTGGCCTTGAGTACTCGGTAGCGGTCGGCGAGGTGCCAGTCCAAGCCAAATAGGTATGCGAGGTTGGTGGTGGCATCCGAGTCCGCTTGTCGACCGTGGCTGCGCACTGCGCTGTTGTACCCGGCCGAGCTGGTACGCCGGATGAGGAACGACAACAGGCTCCGCCCGCTGATGCCGGCGTGCTCGTCGGGCAGACCGAACAGGTCGCGTTCGATGAGGCGTTGCCATTCGGCAAGCCGGATGTGACCGGTGCCGAGTTCCAACTGACCATGGTCGGCGCCAGCCGGGAGGGGATCGAGGTGGACCCAACCTGGCCGGCCGCCGGATCGACTGACTGTGAGCGGCCCGGGTTGGTTCGGCCAGTCCAAGAGCAGTGTGAATTCGGTAGTGCGCAGCTCAGGCCGGACAGCAAGGGCCGAACTGTCCGTGCGCTCGCCGAGCAGGAAATGCAGCAGCTCGATCATGCTGGACTTGCCGGCGCCGTTTCGGCTGTCGGTGTCCCTGGAGCCGGGTGTGACATCGGCGACGAGGATGTTGAGGCCGGGGTGGAAGGTCAGCGTGCGGAACCGAGGGTCGCTAGCCCCCAGCCGGCGCAGCATCCGCCCGCCTCCTCGTCAGCAGCTCTCGATCTAGCTCAACAACAGATAGTGCATATAGAACATCTAGGGACAGAACAAACCACCAAAACGGTACCGGCGCGTGGTGGCCGTTGCTGGCACGCCACTCCCGTAGTCTCGTCCACGTCTGGCTGATCGTCATCGGCCGGTCGAGTACTTGTAGGGTCTGGGCGCCGATCACGAGAAGGGATCGCTGCGGGGCGATACCCTTCGTCGGCGCGATCATGATGCTGTCCCTTGCCTAGCTGGCGCCCGCCAGTTCGCCGGCGGCTCCTCGAAGATGTCACAGGTCTGGAAGAAGCAGGCAAGGATAACCATGACCGCGCGCTCCTGCTCGCGGCGGCCTCGCGCGTTGCCGGCGATGTACTCCTGTAGCTTCCACAAGATGTCGCCGGGGTCCGGGTACGTGGCCTTGATCTGCTGGTAATACGCGTTCAGGCCCTGTGCAACTTCATCTCGTTCGGTTGGATCGCGCCGCAGGTCGTAGTACTCATCAACGAATGGGATGTAGCGGGTCGCCGAGATGATCTCTTCTTGGTCCTCTGGGCACAGGCGGTTGTAGTCCAGCTTCTCCGGGGGGACTGCCGGGACCGGCGCCGGTGAGACAACGCGATGTCGTTGGGTGATCAGGTGGGTGAGTAGGGGTTCCAAGTCCTCCAAGCCGAGGCGATAAACGCGCTCGGATACCGGGATCTCGCAGCCAAGCAGCTCCTGGATCTCGTCGCGCTCAAGGCGACAGAGTTCTCGGTGTAGGTGCTGCGGGCCCATTTGCTCGAAGCCAAGTTGTGGCTGGTCGAGACGGCCCTGAGAGAGCAAGACCGACACCTCTGGGTTGACGCCTCGCAAATCGTTGTGGACGAACACGAACGTGCCGAACTGGCCGGCCCGCTTGCTGATCGCCTTGCTGAGGTCGCCGCGGAACTTCCTTCGTACCTCCGCCGCGTCAGGTACCCCCGGCGCGTAGCAGGCATACAGCTTGCCATCATGGAGGCTGAGTCCATCGGCGCCGATGTCGCCGATGTTGCCGTGCGTCCTGACATCGATGAAGTCGGCATAGCGGGCGCACATGAGGTTCTGGAAGAACCGCTCGAACGCGTTTTCGATCAACTCGTCAAGCTTGCGTCGCAGGATGCCTCGGACGAAGCTCTGCTCCTCGAAGCTGAGCGCCACGAAGCCTCCCATGCTCTCCGAACACGTCCTTGCGCCCAAGGTAACGAGAGCGCTGACTCCTGTGAAGCACTGTTCGGTCGAGATCGGCCCGATCGACCGTTTTGAGACTGCGGTCATCAGCCCCTCCGTATCCACAGGCTGTGGATAACGGGAGCCGGCAGTGACTATGTGTTGGCGGCGTTGTGCGCGAGTGAGTTCGGAAACGTGACGTGGCCCCGAGCGGAAGCTCCGGGGCCGACGGCGGCGCTGGTCAGCTGGGCCATGGGTCTGATCGCCTTCTACCTGGTCAACTACCCGATCAACGACGCGGTCGACGGCGGCGTGAACCTGGAGTACCAGATCTCCGTCCCGCTCGCGGTCTCGCTCGTGCTCTTCATCGTCATCGGC
>NZ_JBHVXZ010000193.1:0-12621 GCF_042881395.1 Amycolatopsis sp. NPDC058278
CCTCCGGCGGCTCAGCCGAGGTCCTTGCGGAAGCTCAGCCGGTCCAGGCCCGGCCCGTCGTAGTCGGGCTGGACCGGCACCCCATCGAAGTCCTTCGGCCCTGGTTCGGTGACGAACCCCATCCGGGTGTGGAACGCGTGCGAACCCTTGTTTTCCGGCGACGTGATCGCCCGGACCACCGAGCGCCCGTGCGCGGCGCTGTAGGCGAAGAAGCGCTCGTACAGCGCCGCGCCCAGCCCGCGGCCGCGTTCGGCGGGCTCGACGCCGACGAAGTGGATGTAGCTCTCGGCCGGCCGAGACGGCGAGAGGAACCCGATCAGGAACGCGACGATCCGCTCGTCCGCGGTGACCAGGAAGCTGCTGCCGGTGAAGTGCTGGAACATCAGCTTCGGCAGCAGCAGCGCCCGCTGGCGGGAGCCCGCTTCGCCGCCGAGGCCGCCCCACCAGCGGTCGAGGACGGCCAGCACCGGGAGGTGGTCGCCGGGGCCGGGGTGCCGGATCGTGTGGTGCGCCCAGGGTTCGGGCAGGGGAGTGACCATGCCCGTCACCTTGCCCGTTCCCGCCGGCTCCGACCAGCGGGTTTCCGGTCAGGGGACGAGCCGGTGCACCCCGATCAGCACCTGCTGCCAGACGGCGGCGGCATCGGCGCCCTGCTCGACCGACTTGAGCGCGGGCGCGATCACCGCCTCCTGGATCTTGCCGTCACCCGGTCCCTTGTACTGCGGTTTCCCGACCTTGCGGGCCTGGGCGACGAAGACCTGGCCGCTCAGCGCCCCGCCGAAGTAGCCGTTCATCTCGCTGAGCAGGTCCGGGGAGGTGAAGGCCTCGACCTGGCTGGGGAAGTTCCCGCTCACCCGGAACGCGTGCAGCTGCTGCTCCGGCGCGGTCAGCCAGGCGGCGAGCGCGGCGGCCGCCTTCTGGTGCGGGCTCGAGGCCGGCACGGTGAGGTAGGAACCACCCCAGTTGCCGCCGCCGTCCGGGAAGGCGTCGGTGATCGCCCACTTGCCCGCGTTGCCGACCCCGGCCTGCTGTTCGATGATGCCGAGCATCCACGACGGACAGACCTTCGTCGCGAAGGCGCCGGTGCGCAGGCCGTTGTTGCCGTCGTCTTCGAAGGCGGTGAGCCCGGCCGACTGCCCTTGCTTCACCGCGGCGGTGACCTGGTTCCAGGCGTCCCTCAGCGCGGTGTTCGTCTCCAGCGTCGAACGGTTCTCGCGGTCGAGGTAACCGACCGGGAGCTGGTTGACCTTGGCGTTGAAGATCTGCGCCGAGGAGTCGAACCACGGCTTGCCGTGCGAGCGCTGGACGTACTTCTCGCCGGCCTTGAAGAAGCTGTCCCAGGTCGCGAACATCGTCTTCACCGAGCCCGGGTCGGTGGGCAGCCCGGCCCCTTCGAGCAGGTCCTTGCGGTAGCACATGGCCAGCGGGCCGATGTCCGTGCCGTAGCCGACGAGCTTGCCGTCCTTGCTGCGGCCGGCCTCGTACTTCCACTCCAGCCACCGGCCGGGTTTCACGTCGGGCGGGCCGATCTCGGCCAGGTCGGCGAACTTGTCCGCGTAAGCGAGCACGTCGGCGAGGTGACCCTCCTCGACGGCTTGGATGTCGGCGAGCTCCTGGCCCTTCTGCAGCTTGTCCAGCAGGTCCTGGTGGTACGGTCCGCCCTGCTCGGCCCGGACCTGGCGGATGGTGAGCCCGGGGTGGGTGAACTCGTAGCCGGGGATGAGGTCCTCGTAGCCGAACTGGCCGAACGTCGACACCGTGAGCGTGATCCGCTCCGGCGTGTCCGGTCCGCATCCCCCGATCAGGAAGAGCAAGACGACGACGGCGGCGAACGCCGGTTGTCTTCGGATCTGCCTCATGCGCGCGCACTCCCCATCCGCGGCACGCTCCCGGCCCCCGTTGGCTGGGAGCGCTCCCGGAGCGAGTCTTGTTTCCCGGTGCGGCGGGTGTCAAGGTGCGCGACGGCGGGTGTCCGCGCGAACACGGACCGCGCGCTCCGGCCCCGGCGGTTTCGAGACCTGCGGTTTCCGGGCTCGTGGCGCCCGGACTCGTGGCGCGAAGGAAGGCTGCGATGAAGCGTCCGACGATCACCGACATCGCGAAGGAGGCCGGCGTCTCCAAGGGCGCGGTCTCCTACGCCCTCAACGGCCGCCCCGGCGTCTCGGAGGCCACCCGGCGGCGGATCACCGAGATCGCCCGGGAACTCGGGTGGTCACCCAGCAGCACCGCGCGGGCGCTGTCCGGCGGCCGGTCCGGAGCGTTCGGCCTGGTGCTCGACCGGCCCCTGGAGGTGTTCGTCCCGGCCCTGCTCGACGGGTTCGAGGGCGAGCTGCTGCTGCAGGTCGCCCCCGGCCGCGACGCCGCGCTGGCCGTCTACCGCCGCTGGCGCGCCGAGCGGAGGGTCGACGGCGTGCTGCTCACCGCGCCGGGCTGCGCGGCCGAGCTGGTGCGGATCGGCCTGCCGGCGGTCGTGCTCGGCGGCCCGGGCGGCGTGCCGGGCGTGTCCTCGGTGCTCGTGGACGACGTCACCGGCGCCGCCGAAGCGCTGGCGTACCTCGCGGCGCTGGGGCACCGGCACGTGGTCCGCATCGCGGGCGCGGCGGTGTTCGCCGACCCGGCGGCGCGGCGGCGGGCGTTCACCACGGCGGCGACCGGGCTCCCGCACCCCGGCACCGTCCACCCCGAACCGTCGGCCGACGCGGTCCGCCGGGTGCTGGCCGCGCGCCCCCGGCCCACGGCGCTGCTGTGCGACACCGACGACCTGGCGGTGGCCGCGCTCGCGGCCGCGCGCGAACTCGGCCTGGCGGTGCCGAAGGACCTCTCCGTCGTGTCGTGGGACGACACCCCGCTCTGCCGGCTGGTCCGCCCCGCGCTCACCGCGATCCGGCGCCCGCTGGCCGAACTCGGCGCGCTCGCGGCCTCCGTCCTGCACGACGTGCTGGCGGGGGAGCGCCCCGGCGACGTCTACGCCTCCCGGCCGCGGCTGATCACCCGCGGCAGCACCGGCCCCGCGAACGGGTGAAGGCCGCTTCGAGGGACTCCCCGAAGCGGCCTTCCCGATTCGTCCACTCAGGACGGCTCAGGTGCCCTGGCACGTCGGCGAGGGCGCCGCGCTGCCTCCCGTGGTGTTGACGACCAGCCCGAAGGTGGTCGTGCCGTCGGCCGCGACGCTGCCGTTCCAGTTGGCGTTGCGGACCGTGACCGCCGAACCGGACTGGCTCAGCGTGCCGTTCCACACGCTGGCGATCGTCTGGCCCGCGGGCAGTGTCCACCCGACCTGCCAGCTCGTGTACGCCCGGTTGCTGTGGTTCATCACCGTCACCGTGGCCTGGTAGCCGCCGCTCCAGGGGTTGGTGATCTCGTACATCGCCATGCAGGAGCCCGCCGGCGTCGTCGGGGTCGTCGGCGTGGTGGGGGTCGTCGGGGTGGTGGGGGTCGTGGGGGTCGTGGGCGTGGTCGGGGTGGTGGGCGTCGTCGGTGTCGTGGGCGTGGTCGTCGTGCCGGTGCCCGGGTCCTTCACGCCGGTGACCTCGCCGTGCCCGCCGTCGAAGGTGACGTCCGAGCAGCCGTAGAACGTCTCGGCGCTGTCCGAGCGCTTCCACACCGAGTAGATGATGTGCCGGCCCGACTTGTTCGACGGCAGCGCGCCGCTCCACTTGTACTGGCCTTCCACCGTGCCCACCTGGCCGGTCACCGGTGGGTGGTCCACCGTCAGGAACGGCTGGTCCTCCAGCGAGTCCCAGGTGAGCGGCTGGTTCGGGTTCCACCCGTCCTTGGTCACGTACGTGTAGAACCAGCCCGGGTGCGCGGCCCACGCGTTGTACGAGAAGTCGAACTGGGCACCGGCGGTCAGGTGGGTCAGCGGCCATGAGCCGACCCCGTCGAAGCCCGCGTAGTTCGGGTTCCCGCCCGAGCACAGCTTCCCGTCGGGGATGAACCCGCGGGTACGCCCGGCGCCGTCGGAGCGCAGCACGCCGAACCAGTTGTACAGCGAATTGGCGCTGCTGATCCCCACCGCGGCCGCGCAGGCCGGGTTCTGGGGCTTGATTTCGCCGGTCGAGCTGAGCCCGTCCTGCCAGCACAGGAAGGTCCGGCTGCCCGGTTTCATCATGGCGCCGTGCGCCTCGGCCGTGCCGGTGTTCAGCAGGATGGCGGTCAGGCTCGCCAGCAGCACGGTGACGGCGGCGAGGACGGTACTTCGTCTCCTGGTCACGTCAGTCCCTTCATTGGGTTGCGTGCGTCGAAGACTGGGAGCGCTTCCAAGGTCAGGATACGCGGTGGGGGTCACTTCCGGAACAGCCCGCGATGGCCGGGGCGGGGGCCTTGGCCTACGTTGACGGGGGCTCCTCGCACGGGGCGGGCCCCGTGGAGAAAGGCAGAGAGTGGACAGTCCGTCTTCGGTTCCCGCCTGGGTGCGTGCCGAACCCGCCCGGCTGCTCGGGTTCGCCCGCGGCGCGGCGCACCCGGCCGGTGGGTTCGCCTGGCTCGACGACGCCGGGCGGCCGGTGCTCGACCGGCCGGTCGAGACCTGGATCACCTGCCGGATGACGCACGTCTTCGCGCTCGCGTCGCTGCGGGGAGCGGACGCCGGCGAGCAGGTCGCGCACGGCGTCGCGGCGCTCACCGGTCCGCTCCGGGACGCCGAGCACGGCGGCTGGTACGCCTCGACGGCGCTGGCCGAAAAGCGGGCCTACGAGCACGCGTTCGTCGTGCTGGCGGCCGCGAGCGCGGCCGCGGCCGGTGCCGAAGGCGCCCGGCCGCTGCTGGCCGAGGCCCTCGAAGTCGTCGAACGCCGGTTCTGGGAGCCCTCGGCCGGGCTCGTGGCCGACGTCTGGGACCGCGGCTGGACGCGCCTGGAGGACTACCGCGGGGCCAACGCCAACATGCACACCGTGGAGGCCTTCCTGGCCGCCGCCGACGTCACCGGCGACCCGGTGTGGGCGGCGCGTGCGCTGTCCATTGTGGAGCGCCTGATCCACGGCGAAGCCCGCGCGCACGGCTGGCTGCTCCCGGAGCACTACGACCCGGACTGGCACGTCCGGCTGGAGTTCAACCGCGGCGAGCCCGCCCACCCGTTCCGCCCGTTCGGGGCGACCATCGGGCACCTCTTCGAATGGGCGCGGCTGGCCGTCCACCTCGGACGGGCGCTCGGGACCGCCGCGCCGCCGTGGCTGGTGCCCGACGCGGCCGCGCTGTTCGAGGCGGCCGTCCGGTACGGCTGGGCCGTCGACGGACGGCCGGGGTTCGTCTACACGACCGACTTCGCCGGGACGCCGGTGGTGCGCACCCGGCTGCACTGGGTGGTCACCGAGGCGATGGCCGCGGCGTGGACGCTGCACCAGGAAACCGGTGACCCGGCCTACCTAGCCCGCTTCGAGGAATGGTGCGCGCACGCCGAAGCCTGCTTCGTCGACCGCGAACTCGGTTCGTGGCACCACGAGCTCGACCCGGACAACCGTCCCGCCGCGACGGTGTGGGCCGGCAAACCGGACGTCTACCACGCCTACCAGGCGACGGTGCTGCCCGGCCTGCCACCGGCGGCTTCGTTCGCCGGCGCGCTCCTCGCGCGCGGATAGACTGCGCTCGCCGTCCCTCTCGACAAGGAGAACCATGTCGCCTTTCGTCGCGGCCGAAGACCGGTACGCGGACATGCCGTACCGGCGCGCCGGGCGCAGCGGGCTGAAGCTGCCCGCCGTGTCGCTCGGCCTGTGGCACAACTTCGGGGACGACAAGCCCCTCGACGTCCAGCGCGCCGTGCTGCGCCGGGCGTTCGACCTCGGGGTGACGCACTTCGACCTGGCCAACAACTACGGCCCGCCGCCCGGCTCGGCCGAGGCCAACTTCGGGCGGCACTTCGCCGCCGACTTCCGCCCCCACCGCGACGAGATCCTGGTGTCGTCGAAGGCGGGCTACCTGATGTGGGACGGCCCGTACGGCGAGTGGGGCTCCCGCAAGAACCTCCTGGCGAGCCTCGACCAGAGCCTGGCCCGCACCGGGCTGGATCACTTCGACATCTTCTATTCGCACCGCCCGGACCCGGACACGCCGATCGAGGAGACGATGGGCGCGCTCGACACCGCCGTCCGCTCCGGGAAAGCGCTGTACGCGGGCATCTCGAACTACTCGCCCGAGCAGACCGAGGCCGCGCTGGCCGCGTTGCGGGAGCTGAGGACACCGCTGCTGATCCACCAGCCGCGGTACTCGATGCTCGACCGCTGGGTCGAAGACGGCCTGCTCGACACCCTGGACGAGCACGGCGTCGGCTCGATCGCCTACTCGCCGCTGAGCCAGGGCCTGCTGACCGACCGCTACCTCGACGGCATCCCGGCCGACTCCCGCGCGGCCGGTGCCAGCCCGTTCCTCACCAGCGATCGGCTGACCGACGACACCTTGGCGACCATCCGCGCGCTGAACGACATCGCCGAGGGGCGCGGGCAGACGCTGGCGCAGCTGGCCATCGCCTGGGTGCTGCGCCGCGGCCGCGT
The DNA here is from genome assembly GCF_042881395.1 of Amycolatopsis sp. NPDC058278. Lineage (NCBI taxonomy): Bacteria > Bacillati > Actinomycetota > Actinomycetes > Pseudonocardiales > Pseudonocardiaceae > Amycolatopsis > Amycolatopsis sp. NPDC058278. Next base: position 6,486 of record NZ_JBHVXZ010000193.1, read on the forward strand.
CACCTCCGCGCTGATCGGCGCGAGCAGCGTCGCCCAGCTGGAGAACACCGTTGCGGCCACCGGGAACCTCGAGTTCACCGACGACGAGCTGGCCGGGATCGAGCGCGTCCTCGGCCGGTAGCCCGGCCGGTCAGCAGCCGATCCTCGAGGTGCCGACGGCGACGTCGTCGTACCACAGCGTGTCGGCGTCGCCCGCGTAGCTTTCCCAGCCGAGGCGCAGGTCGGTCACCGCGGGGTGCCAGGCCTTGTTGAGCCACTGCTGGTCGATGTCGGGGGTCGGCACGCCGTCGACGACGAGGCCGGGCACCTCGGCGGAGTTCAGCCACGTCCGCAGCTGACCCGCGCCGCCGTTGACCTCGAACTCGAAGCACGACCAGGTGCCGGTCGCCAGGGGGACGCTCTGGGCCACCCCGGCCGGGCTCTGCGCGGGGAGCGTCGCGTCGTCGGACTCGCGGTTCCACTGCAGCGCCCGGTTCTGCCCGCCGGCGCGCAGGTCGCGGCCGCCGTCTGCGGTGTCGCGCATGGCCATGAACGCGACGTGCCCGGTGGGCAGCGCCGTCGTGTGCCGGACCCAGAACCGGCCGAAGAGGTGGCCCGAGCCGACGCCGGTGAGGCTGGTGCCGAGGAAGGCGTGGTTGCAGTACCCGCCCTGGCCGGTGACCTTGACCGAGCGGGAGCCCGAGTGCGCGACCGCGGTGTCGACGGCGACCGTGCCCGTGCCCGTGCAGTTGGCCGCGCCGACGGTCCAGCGGCCGCCCGGGGTGGTGCCGGTCTGCTGCTCGAAGTCGTCGCAGATCGCGGCGCTCGCGCAGCCGGCGGGCGGCGGCCCGGACGTCGTCGTGGTCGGTGTGGTGGGCGTCGTCGTGGTGGGGGTGGTCGTGGTGGGGGTGGTCGGCGTGGTCGAGGTCGGGGGAGCGGGGTCGCCGCACGGAACGCCGTTGAGCGCGAAGTCCGTGGGCGTGGCGTTCGTCCCGCTGTAGGTGCCCTGGAGGCCGAAGGAGACCGAGCCGCCGGCGGGCAGCGCGCCGTTGTAGGACAGGCTCTGCGCGGTGACCGCGGTCCCGCTCTGGCGGACGGTGGCGTTCCACGCGGACGTGACGGACTGGTTCCCGGCGTAGTTCCAGGTGAGTGTCCAGGAGGAGACCGCGGTGGCGCCGTTGGTCACCGTGATGTCGGCGTTGTACCCGCTCTGCCACTGGTTGACGTGGTAGGCGACCGAGCACGCGGGGGCGGCGGCGGCCGGACCGGCCACGACGATCGCGGTGGTACCGGCCGCGGCGAGGCAGAGCGCGGCCAAGGCGCCGGCGAACCTGTTCATGGGATGGCTCCTCCGGGGACGCGGACAGGGGCGCCGTGGCCTGCACCACGACGCCCCTGGGTGGTGGCCGCGTTCTGGCGAGGCGACCTGGCATGGGAGCGCTTCCAGCCGCCGGAAAGGTAACCCCGGTGTGTCGCGCTTGTAAAGAGGGACCCGGACGCGGGCCGATCCGGTGGTCCGTTTTCCGCAGCCGGCGCGTCCGGCCTCGCCACTGAACGCTCCTGAACGGCCGAACCCGTTGGCGTGCAGGGCATGTCCCGATCGCACTGCGCCACCGGTGCGCGGGCCCGGACGCCGCCGTTGGGGTGGATTCTCGGAAATCCGCCCCAAGATCACGATTCGGCGGGGACGACGGAAATTGGGAGCGCTCTCAGTCGCCGCGCCAACCTCCCCCAGGCGGCTCGTCCGCCCGCCTCTTCGGGCCCGGAACCCTTGTTGCGTACTCAACTTCTCGGAAATCACACGGTTTCCGCTCTCGTGACGAACTGGGCCGCCGCGCTCACGCTGCGGTAGGGTCGTCGAGGGAGCCCCCGTACTCCGGAATCGTTGGATGAACGATGAGTCGACAGGCCAAACCAGGGAGCAAGCCCTACCGTGCACAACTGCGGGACCGGCTGACCGCGTTGGGCTTTCCCGAGGAGGCGATCCCGGCCCAGGTGGCGAAGAACCTGATCGTCGAATGCCGGATCCCGCCGCGCACCGCGTGGCGGCTGGCGTCCGAGCTTTCGCTCGACGTCGCGGCGCACCAGTACAACGCCGTCACCGGGGACCCTCGCGCGGGCATGCGCGGCACGCGGATCTGGGAGTACGAGCAGTGGCCCGAACGCGGCGTCCGGCCCACGGTCGCCGCGCTGCGGGTGCTGGCCAAGGTCTACGGCACCGGCTGGAAGTGCCTGCTGGGGCTGCGTGAACTCGAGCAGCTGCCGGCCAAGGACCTCGCCGAGTACCACGCCGACCCGGAGCCCGCGGCCGGCGCGGCCCCCGAGCCCGAGGCGCCGCCGCCGGCACGCACCCAGGCCCGGGTGGACGAGGAGATCGGCGCCGGCGCCCTCGGCGACGCGATCCTGCTCACGAAGACCAACGTGGACGAGGCTCAGCTCGACGACCTGTGGTCGGACCTCGACTTCCTCGGCGGCGCCTACACCCGCATGGCGCCCGACTCGATCCTCGGCCAGCTCGCGGTGATCGCCGGCCGGACCGCGTCCCTGCTGAAGGGCCGTCAGCGGCCGAAGCAGACGCAGGACCTCCTGCTCGTCGGGGCGAAGTCGAGCGCGATGATGGCCTGGATCGCGGGGGACCTGGGCCGGTACCGGCTCTCGCGCGAGCTCAATTCCGCCGCCTGGCTCTACACCCAGTACGCCGACGACTTCCTCGCCCGGCGCTGGGTCCGCACGTCCCAGGCCCGCGTGGCGTTCTGGGCCGGGAACGGCATCGAGTCCGCGAAGCTCGCCGCCGACGGGCTCAACTACCACGCGGGCGGGCGCCTCACGGACGCCCCGCTCATCCTCGCCGAAGCGCGTGGCTGGTCGTCGGTGCAGGCGGAGCGGCCGGTGCTGGACGCGATCGCGCGCTGGACGGCCATCGAGGACCCGGATGTGGGGGCAGGCGGCGAGGACCGCTTCTTCAACATCACGAAGGACCGGCGCCACTACATGGCCGGCAACGCGCTGCTTTCGGTCGGGCAGGCCTCGGCCGCGCTGCGCGAGTTCACCACCGCCCGCGAGGCCTTCGAGAAGCTGACGACGGAAAACCGCTGGGAAGCCATGGATCCGATGATCCGGATCGACACGGGCCGCGCCCACCTGCGGCTCGGCGACCTCGACGGCGCCGCCGCGCAGGTCGGTCCGCTGCTGGACGTGGGCGTGGGCAAGCAGCCGGACATGGTGCGCGCCATGCTGAAGCTGATGGTCACCGAGCTGGCCGGGCCGCGCTGGCGGTCGGCCGCCACGGCCCGCAACCTCGCCGAAGCACTCCTGGACGCCCACCCTTCGGCGCGGCCGTGACGCCGGACCCGACCCGGACGGAGGCCCCCGAGGTGGCACCGCACGATGTCTCGTGCCCGAAGACCCCGTGCGCGGCCTGGATGCTCGAGGGGCACACGCGGCGGGACGTCGTCGTGGTCGCCGACCGCTTCGCGCAGTTCGCCCGGGAGGACCGGGTGTTCACGCTGTCGGGCCTGCTGGCCCTGCTCGGCTCCGGCGGTCCGGTGGCGCCGGGCTGCCACTGGATCGTCCACTTCGGCCAGGGCATCGACGCGGCCGACGGCGAGCTGCTCGAAACCGCTTGCGAGAAGAGCGAAGGAACCGTGTGCCTGGCGGATCCGGCCGCGTTCCGGCGGCCGTCCGAACCGCCCGTCGTCGTCCACAAGGACCGGCCGGAGAACGTCCTGCTCGCCGGCGTGCACAGCCCGGCACCCGCGCACTGCCGGGCCGAGCTGCGGATCCACCGCGACAACGAGCTGGTCCTCGACCACCACACCGGCGAGCACGTGCAGGGCATCGTGATCATCGAGGCGATGCGGCAGATCTGCATCGCCCAGTTCGAGACCGCGATCCGCCCCGGACTCGCCCCGGCGGCGTACGCCGGGGTGTGGAAACGGATCGACCTGTCCTTCCAGGACTTCCTGTTCCCGCTCCCGGCCACGGTCGAGTCGCTGATCGTCGAGTCCGACGTCGGCCGGGAGACCCACCTCAAGTTCCGCGCCACGACGTCGGTGCGCCAGCAGGGGCGCACCGTGGCCACCGCCGGCATCGAGTACTCGATGATCGCGCAGGGGCGCATCGGCACCCTCGAACGCCGCAAGGCCGGCCAGGCCACCCGGGCCTACCTCGGCTGAGCCGCGGCCGGCCCCGATCCGGAAGGAAACCACTCCACGATGTCCGACCTGCAGCAGCAGGACCGCTCCGCGTCCTTCGCCCAGGGCCTGAAACTCATCCAGCAGCTCGGCGGGGCCGACCGGCCGGCCGTGCTGGACCTGTTCGAGAGCATCGGGGAGGCCGAGTTCGGCGAGCAGTGCGTCGGGTTCATCTACGGCGACGTCTACCACCGGCCCGGCCTGCCCCTGCCGGAGCGGCAGCTGGCGACCGTCGCCGCGCTCACCGCCCTCGGCTACGCCGGTGCCCAGCTGCAGTTCCACGCCAAGGCCGCACTCAACGTCGGCTGCACCCGCCGTCAGCTGATCGAGGCGGTGATCCACGTCAGTTCCTTCGCCGGGTTCCCGGCCACGCTCAACGCCCTGACGGCGCTGAAGGCGGCCTTCGACGGCCTGCCCGACGAGGAGCCGGCACCGGCCGAAGAGGCCGCCGAAGTGCCGTGGGCGGGCATCGAGGACCGCTACGAGCGCGGCCTGGCGGCGATGCGGGCCGTCGACGGCGAGGCGGGGGAGGAGGTCGCCGCGGGACTGAAGGACATCGCCCCGGACCTGGCCGCCTACATCGTCGAATTCACCTTCGGCGAGCTCTACACCCGGCCGCACCTGAGCCTGCGCCACCGCGAGATCGTCACGATCGCCGCCTGCGTCGCCCTGGGCACCGCGCTGCCGCAGCTGAAGGTGCACCTCCACGGGCTGCTCAACGTCGGCGGCACCCGGCAGGAGGCCGTGGAAACCGTGCTGCACCTGGCGTTCTACTGCGGCTTCCCGGCCGCGCTCAACGCGATCGCGGCCGCGCGGGAAGTGTTCGCGCAGCGGTGAGCGGGTTCGCCAAGCTGCGCGTGGTCGCGCTCGACTGCGACGGCGTGCTCATCGACGACACCTACCTGGCCATGATCGCCCGGTTCGTCACCGAGCACGGCGGGAAGTACGACGCCGCGGCCGAGCGGGACGTCATCGGGCTGCGCGACATCGTCGTCGCCGAAAGGATCACCCGCCTCTGCGGTCTGGACCAGCCGGCCGAGGAGACGCTGAAGCAGCTGTGGGCCGCGCGGCAGGACTACCTGGCCGAGCACCCGATCCGGGTGGCCGCCGGGGCGCGGGACTGCCTGGAGGCGCTGGCGAAGCTCCCCGTGCGGCTGGTCTGCTACGGCGGCCGGACCCGCGAGCACACCTTCGACCACCACCTCGGCGACTTCGCGGACCTCCTCGATCCCGAGGTGCCGTACGTGAGCATCAACGAGCACCGCCCGGGCGTCGGCCACATCACGCGGACCGTGCTCGGCGTCGACTTCGACGAAATCGTGTTCGTCGACGACGTCAGCCGGGTCGCCGAGGACGCCCGTGCGCACGGCGCCGGGTTCGTCGGGTTCCCCTCGAGCCCCGCCCACGCGCGGCAGCGGGAGTTCATGGCCTCGCTCGGCGTCCGCCACTTCGCCACGTCGCTCGCCGGGCTCACCCCGGAACTGCTGGCGACCGTCGACGGCGAACTCGCGGCTTCGACACACTGGCCGCGTTGAGGAGTGTCCCCGACCTGTTGGAGCCGCTGTGAAGTTCTTTTCCCTGCCCCGTCCCGGCGCCGGGCTCGTCCTGGGCGAGCGGGACGTGCCCGAGCCCGGTCCCGGACAGGTCCTGGTCCGGCTGCGCGGGTGGGCGGTCAACGCCCGCGACCTGATGATCTTCAGGGGGTTCTACCCGAAGCCGGTGAAGCCGGACGTGATCCCGCTGTCCGACGGCGCGGGCGAGATCGTCGCGGTCGGGGCGGGGGTGCGGGCCTGGACCACCGGTGACCGGGTGGCGGCGACGTACTTCCCGGACTGGCTGGCCGGTCCCGGTACGCCGGAGAAGACCGCGGACGACCTGGGCGGCACGCTCGACGGCGTGCTCGCGGAGTACGCCGTCTTCGCCGAGGACGCCCTCGTCGCGGTGCCCGCGCACCTCGACTACGC
>NZ_JBHVXZ010000194.1:0-12618 GCF_042881395.1 Amycolatopsis sp. NPDC058278
GCCGGTGACCGGCCGTGGCCGGCCGGGGTGGGCCGGTGGCCGGTCTGGGGCGAGCCGTTTGCCCGGCCGGAGCAGCACGGTGGCCGGCCGAGGCACAGCGGGCATCAAGCACCCTGCCCCGCCGGGCCCGCGGCCCGCCGATCACCCCCGTCCGCGGCCAACGGGATCACCCGCGGCACCGTCAGGCGTCCTCGTCCTCCAGGCCTGCGTCGGCCAGTACCGCGTACACCCGGCGCCGCGCGTCCGCGAGGATCTTCTTCACCTCCGCGACCTGGGCTTCGTTCCCGCTGTACCCCACCTGGGCGGCCGCGCCGGACAGTTCGCCCAACGCGTGCCACAGCGCCGCGAACCGGTCGGCGCCCGGTTCCTCCTCCGGCTCCTCCCACAGCGCCGCGAACTCCTCCTCGCGGCCCGCCACGTGCTCGCGCCCGGCGTCGGTCAGCTCCGCCACCCGGCGACCGGCCGTCTCGACCGTGTGGACCAGACCCTCGTCCTCCAGCTGCTGCAGGATCGGGTACACCGATCCGGGGCTGGGCCGCCAGCGGTCGTGCGTGCGGCGCCGGATCTCCTGCATCAGCTGGTAGCCGTGCCTCGGCTCCTCGGCCAGCAGGGCCAGCACCGCCGGCCGCACCGGGCGGGCCGGCGGGCGGCCGCCGCCGCCGCGGAACTCGCGGACCCGCTGGAACGGCCCGGCCCCACCACCCCAGCCGCCCGGCCCACCGAACGAGCCCGGGCCGCCCGGGAAGCCGGGGAATCCGGGGAAGCCCGGCCCGCCCGGGGGCTGGGGTGGGTGCGGTGGCGGCGGCGGGAACCCGCGGGCCAGCTCCGGACCACCGTCCCAGTCCTCCTGCCCCGGCACCGCGTGCCCCGGCTCCGGGTGGCCCGGCCCCGGGTGCCCGTGCCCGAACTCACCGTGCCCGAACCCGGTGTGCCCAGGACCAGCGTGCTCACCCCCAGCGTGCTCGGCCGGCCCGGGGCGAGGGTGCCCGAACCCAGCGTGCCTCGGGTCCCCGGCATGCCGCAGGTCCCCGTGGTGCCCCAGGTGGTGCTGCCCGAAGTGCTCCCCGAACCCGGCGAAGATCCGTCCCGCGCCCATCTCCATCATGACCCTCCAAGTCGTATCGGCGACATTCACACGATATATCGCCGCTCGATCGACGGCAAGGAGGTCAGCCGAAGTAGTGCCCGGCCTCCAGGTCGGCGGGCAGCCAGCCGAGCCGCTTCTGCGTCAGGACCCTCGACGCCGACGCGTCGAGCCCGGCGAAGTGCGCGAGGTGGTTGGTCAAGAAGTTCGAACTGATCGCCGCGGGGCAGCTGGCGGCGATCGTCCGGCCGGGGTCCGGTTCACCCGGCTCCGGCGCGACGTCACGATCGTTCCGCTGGAGGCGCACCTGACCAGCCCGGAGGCGGCCGGCCTCAGGCTTTCGGCACGCTGGGACCGGACTTCACCGCCAGCGTCAGCAGTTCCGCCGCCGGGCCGGTCAGGCGGCGGCCCGCCGGCCACACCGCGCGCAACACCCGGCCCAGCTCCATGTCCGCCACCGGTACCGGCACCAGCCGGCGGCCCGCCACTTCGCGCACCACGTCGAGGTCGCTGATGACGGCCGGTCCGGCGCCGGCGATCACCGCGTTGCGCACCGCCGAAGCCGAACCCAGCTCCAGCAACGGTTGCACCGCCCCCACCCCCGCCCGGCGCAGCGCCGCCTCGACCGTCTCGCGCGTTCCCGAGCCCGGCTCCCGCACCACCAACGGTGTCGCGGCCAGCTCCTCGGCCCGCAGCGGACGGCGGCGCCGCGCCCAGGCGTGCCCGGCCGGGACCACCACGACGAGCCGGTCCGCCGCGACGCGGCGCGTGGCCAGGCCCGGCCACGGCCCCGGCGACTCGACGAACCCCAGGTCCACCCGCCCGCGGGCGACCAGGTCGGCGACCTGCTCGGAGTTCACCACCTCGAGCCCGACGTAGGTGTCCGGCCCGCTCCGCTTGACCTCACCGATCCAGGCCGGCACGAAGTGCTCGGCGAGCGTCATGCTCGCCGCGACGCGCAACTGCGCGCCACGCTGGGTGCGCAGGGCTTCCGCGCCGGTGCGCAGTCCGTCCACTTCGGCCAGCACGCGGTGGGCCCAGCCCGCGATCACCCGGCCGTCCGGGGTCAGCGCCGAGCCGCGCCGGGTCCGGTCCACCAGGGACAGTCCCAGCTGGCGTTCCAAAGTGGACAGCCGCTTGCTCGCCGACGGCTGGGCGATGCCGAGGGCGCCTGCCGCCTGGCCGATGCTGCCGAGGTCGTCGACGAGCACCAGCAGGCGCAGCGAGTCCAGATCCGGTCCGGTCATAGCTTCAGTCTATGACCTCGGCGCGAACCGCCGGCTACCGCGCACGCCCGCGGGCGACGACGCTGGCGGCATGGCACTGACGACGGCGAAGACCTCCGGTCTCGCGATCACCGGGCTCGGCGTCGCCGCGGCCTACGCCCTCAGCTCGGCCTGGCCGGTGGTGGGCGCGCTCACCGTCGCGGTGGTGCTGGGCGTCACGGTCGGGAGCACGCCCGTCCTGGCCGACGAGCAGCGCCAGGCCGTCGCCCGCCTGACGAAACGCCTGCTGCGCGCGGGCGTCGTCCTGCTCGGGCTCCAGCTCGCCGTCCCCACCGTGCTGGCGCTGGGCCCCGGCACACTGGCCGCGGTCGTGCTGACGGTCGCCGTCACCTTCCTCGGGACGCTCGGCCTGGCCCGGCTGGTCCGGGTGCCGCGCAGTCTCGCCCTGCTGGTCGCCACCGGCTTCTCGATCTGCGGCGCGTCGGCGATCGCCGCGGTGGAAGGCGTGATCGAGCGCGACGACGAAGACGTCGCCACCGCTGTCGCGCTCGTCACCTGCTACGGCAGCTTCGCCTTGGCCGTTCTGCCCCTGCTGGCTCGCGCTCTCGGCCTGGACGCGACCCGGACCGGCAGCTGGGCCGGGATCTCGGTGCACGAGGTCGCCCAGGTGGTCGCGGCGGCCGGACCGGCGGGCGCGGCCGCGGTCGGGATCGCCGTCGTGGTGAAGCTCAGCCGCGTCGTCCTGCTGGCCCCGGTGGTCGCGCTCGTCGGTGCCACCGAACGCGGCCGCCGCGAGGGGCACACTCCGCTGGTGCCCCTCTTCGTCCTGGGCTTCCTCGCGATGGTGGCGCTCCGGAGCACCGGCCTGGTCCCGGCGTTCGTGCTGGACGTCGCGAAGACGGCGTCGACGCTCCTGCTCGCGGGCGCGCTGTTCGGCCTCGGCTGCGCCGTCCGGCTCGGCGCGTTGCTGCGCGGCGGCGGACGAGCCCTGCTCCTGGGGCTCCTCGCCACGCTTTTGGTGCTGGCGACCGGGTTCGGCACCCTGGCCGCATTCACCTGAAGTTCGCCCTCCCGACACGTATAGTTCGTTATACGCGAGGTTGTACGGGTCTTGTACGGATTGCGCCGAAGCTGCTGCCGAGACGTGAAACGAATCCGTAGGGAGCTCGAACCGTGAAGATCACCCGAATCGCCCAGGGCTTGCTGGCCGGGCTCCTGGGGTGCGCCGCCCTCGCCGTCCCGGCCGCTGTCGGCGCCGCGACCGCCCAGGCCGACGTGGCCAGCTCGGTGGTGTTCGCCAGGAACACCGACGACCATGACTGTTATCGCATCCCCACCATCGTCAAGGCGAACAACGGCGACCTGCTCGCCTTCGCCGAGGGCCGCAACGGCGGCGCCAGCTGGTGCAACGACCTCGGCAAGATCGACCTCGTGATGAAGCGCTCCACCGACGGCGGCAAGTCCTGGGGAGAGCTGAAGACCGTCATCACCGCGTTCGGCGACGTGAAGGGCAACCCCGCCCCGATCGTCATCCCGGGCAGCAACCGAATCGTGCTGCTGTCGACCATGCAGTGCTTCACCAGTCCCGACTGCAACCGTGTCCCGCGCGTGTCCATCAGCGAAGACAACGGGAAGACGTGGGGCGCGCCGAAGACGCTGACCACGGAACTCGGCTTCTCGACCGCGCCGGACTGGCTGGCCACCGGGCCGTCCCACGGGATCGTGCTGACGCGTGGCGAGCACGCGGGCCGACTCGTCGCCGGGATGAGCTACTCGAACATCGGCGCTCTGATCTACAGCGACGACAAGGGCAGCACCTGGCACCTCGGCGCCGAGGGCAAGCCGACGTCGAGCGCGATGAACCCGCAGGAGATCAGTGTCACCGAGCTCAACGACGGCCGGGTCTACGCCGCCGCCCGCAACCAGGCGAACGACGGCAACAAGTGCCTGGCCGACGGAACGCGCAACCGGGCGTTCGCGATCAGCTCGGACGGCGCCGAGACCTTCAGCCAGAACTTCACCTTCGCCACCGACCTCGTCACCTCGGTCGTCGAGGGGTCGACGGGCCGCATGAGCGCCACCGACACCGGCGGCAAGTACAACCGTCTCCTGTTCGCCGCGCCGTCCCTCTGCGGCGCACGCAAGGAACTCCGGATCCACTCGTCGTTCGACGAGGGCGCCAACTGGACCGGCACCGCCGGCAGCTTGCTCGTGTGGGGCCAGGACGCGGCGTACTCCGACATGGTGCCGCTGTCCGAATCGTCGGCCGGAGTGATCTTCGAAGCAGGAACGGGGGGCGAATACCGCAACTCGATCCGCTACGCCACGATCACCGATACCGCACTCGGCGCCCCGGCCTGCGGCGGCGGTTACGGCGTGCTGGAATCGAAGCCGCTCGGCACGGCGGGCACGGTTTACCTGTCGTACAACGCCGCCAACGGCAAGAACTGCGTCAGCACGATGAAGAGCGCGTCCACCGGGACGGCCACGGCGACCTCGGCCTACCTGGAGGTCGAGGGCTCGGCACGGGTCACCGACTCCGGCTCGTTCTCCTACTTCGCCGGCCCGGTCTCGGCGGCCGCGGCGGACAAGTGCGTGAAGTGGGGCGGCTCGGCCGGCGGCCAGGCCTACGACAGCCAGTTCGTGCACTGCAGCTGAACCGAGGTGGGACCCGCCCCCTGGCCGGGTCCCACCTTCCCGTGCCGTCCGGGCCGCACGGGTCGTTCAGAAGCCGGTGCAGCCGGCGACGGCCCCGGGTCCGGCCGCGGTCGCGGTCTTCGCCTCCTTGCCGTCGACGATCACCTTGCAGGTCACGGAGCCGCCGTCGGGCCCGGCGGTCGCGGTGAACTGGGCCCCCGCGAGGAACCCGGTGGCTTCGACGGTCTTCGTCCACGGCACCGCGGCCGACGTCTCGGTGTTGACCAGGATCGTGTTCCGGTCGAAGGTGCTGTAGTCGATGTCGACGGCCTTCGCGTCCCCGCTCACCTCGTAGACGATGGTGTGGTGCTGGGTGGCCTGGTCGTTGACGTCGCTGACCGCCTTGCCGATCACCACCACCCACAGGATGCTGACGACCAGCCCGAGCAGCGACACGACGACGCCGGCGATCGAAAGGCCCTTGTTGGTGGCCTTCTTGGCCCGCACTCTGGCCACGCCCACCGCCGACAGGATCAGGCCGAGCACGGACAGGGGCCAGGCGACCACGCCGACGAGCGGGATCGGCGCGATCACCAGCCCGATCAGGCCGAGGACGAATCCGGCCGTGCCCAGGCCGTTGCGCGGCGGCGTCGCCGGCGGGGCCGGGTGCTGCTGGATCGGGGTGTAGTCGGTCATCGGGGTTCCTTTCACCACTGCTTGACGGCGAGCAGGAAACCAGCGCCGCGGGGCGTCCCGCGTCATCCGCAGGCCTCGACCCGTTACGACTAAAGTCGTCACCGGCCGCCGGGCGGACAAGCGGAAGGGCTGATGGTCCGGCGGGGGGCGCCTCGTAGGCTTTCCTCATGGGACGGTCCGTGCTTCGGGTGGTGTGCACCGTGCTCGCGGTCGCGGCGGGCGTATTGACGAGCACCGTCAACTTCGCGCTGGAAAGCTCGCTGCCGGACGACCCGGACGCGTTGCCCACGGCGCTGGGGATGCTCGGCTGGCTCGCCGGGATCGGCGCGGCGGTCATGCTGGTCTGGCGGCACCGCTGGCCGCTGCTCGTCACCGGCATCGCGGTGGTGCCGCCGCTGCTGCTGGCCGGCGACTCGATGGCGGCGCTGATCGCCCTCGCCGCGCTCACCACCCGGTACGTGGGCTGGTGGCGGTGGAGCGCGGCGACGCTGGTGTTCGCGGCGACCGGGCTCGCGGTCTGGCGTGACGCGAGCCGGGTCGCGGAGTCGTCGCTGGCCGAGGCCTGGATGTCGACCGGCACGACCGCCGCCAAGCTCACCGGGGTGGTGCTGACGGCGGTGGTGTACACCGCGGTGCCCCTCACCCTGGGGATCGTCCGGCACAGCCTCGCCGAGACGCGCCGCCGGATCGCCGAGCAGGAGGCGCTGCGCGAGCAGATGGCCCGCAAGGAGGAGCAGGCGCGGATCGCCCGCGAGATGCACGACGTCCTCGGGCACCGGCTGTCCCTGCTTTCGTTGCAGGCGGGCGCGTTGGAGGTCACCGCCGCCACGACGCCGGACGCCGTCGCGGCGGCCAAGACCGTGCGGACCACCGCCCGGCAGTCGCTCGACGACCTGCGTCAGGTGATCGGCGTGCTGCGCGGCCCCGGCTTCGCCGACCGGGCACCCGGCGGACCGGCGGAGGCGCCCCCGCCGACGCTGGCCGACATCCCCGACCTGGTCGCCGGCGCCCGGCAAGCGGGCCTGACCGTCAACGTGACGATCCTGCTCGACCAGGTGTCAGCGGCTCCGGTCCCGCTCGCCACCGCGGCGTACCGGATCCTCCAGGAGGCCCTGACCAACGTGCTGCGGCACGCACCGGGGGTGCCGGCGGAGGTGCTGGTGCGCGGCGGCCCGGGCGCCGGGTTGTCCCTGGAGGTCGTCAACCCGCTGCCGCCGCACCCGCTGCCGTCACCCGGGTCGGGCACCGGGCTCACCGGCGTCAACGAGCGGATTTCCCTGCTGGGCGGCACCCTCACGGCGGGCCCGGTCGACGAGCGGACGTTCGCACTGCGGGCCTGGCTGCCGTGGGTGGTACCGGCGCCCTAGCATGAGCGGGTGAGCGTGCGCGTACTGCTCGTCGACGACGACCCGCTGGTCCGCACCGGACTGTCCATGATCCTGGGCAGCGCGCCCGATCTGACGGTGGTGGCCGAGGCGGGCGACGGCGACGAAGCGGTCCAGCAGGTCGCCCGGCACGCGCCGGACGTGGTGATCATGGACATCCGCATGCGCCGCATGAACGGCCTGGTCGCCACGGCGGCCGTGCTGGCCCGGCCCCGCCCGCCGAAGGTGCTGATCCTGACGACGTTCGACCTGGACGAGTACGTGTTCGAGGCATTGGCGGCCGGAGCGAGCGGCTTCCTGCTGAAGGAGGGCTCGCCCCAGGAGATCATCGAGGGCGTCCGGGTGGTGGCGAACGGCGACGCGATGTTGTCCCCACGGACGACGAAGCAGCTGATCGGCCAGTTCGTGGCGGCGCGGGCGAACCCGCGGCGGACCCGGGCCCAGGCGAAGCTGGAGCTGCTGAGCGACCGGGAGCGCCAGATCGTGACGGCGGTGGCGCAGGGCAAGCCGAACGCGGAGATCGCCGGGGAGCTGTTTCTCAGCGAGGCCACGGTGAAGACGCACATCACGCGGACGTTCGCGAAGCTGGATGTTTCGAACCGGGTGCAGTTGACGATCTTCGCCTATGAAGCGGCGCTCGTGACGCCGTGAGTTCCCGTCACTTCGAACCCGCCGGCGCGGTCGCCACCGCGGACTCGCCGAACTTGATGCCCTTCGCCTCCTTCCCGATCGCCGTCAGCACCGCCACCGCGATCAAGCCCGGCACCACCGTCCACACCAGAGCCGACGGGTACCCGTGGGACTCCGCGATCGCCTGCTGGATCGGCAGGTTCAACGCCGCCAGCAGGTTTCCCAGCTGGTAGGTCACTCCCGGGTAGAACCCGCGGATCGCGTCCGGGGACATCTCCGTCAGGTGCGCCGGGATCACTCCCCACGCTCCCTGGACCATGATCTGCATCAGGAACGACCCCAGCGCCAGCATCCCCGCGCCGTGGTCGACCGCGAAGATCGGGATCACCGGCAGCCCCAGCACCGCCGCCGCCACGATGGTGCGGCGGCGACCCAGCTTCTCCGACAGCGTCCCGAACGTCAGGCCGCCGATGATGGCTCCGATGTTGTACAGCACCGCTATCCACGTGCTCGTCGCCGCGCTCAGGCCGGCGCCGCCGTTGTCGTGGGCCTTCAAGAAGCTCGGGTAGACGTCCTGGGTTCCGTGGCTCATCCAGTTGAACGCCGTCATCAGCAGGATCAGGTAGCCGAAGCGGCGGATCACCTTCGGGTTCAGCAGGATGTCCTTCACCGACGTCCGGGTCACCTTCAGCTTCTCGCGCGCGGTCTCCCACACCTCCGACTCGCGGACGCGCGCGCGGATCAGCAGGCTGATCAGCGCCGGGAAGATGCTCAGCACGAAGATCCAGCGCCACGGCAGCTCCAGCGCCGAATGGAACAGCAGGTACGCCAGCGCCGCCAGCAGGTAGCCGATCGAATAGCCGACCTGCAGCAGACCCGAAAAGAACCCGCGGCGCGCCACCGGGATCTTCTCCATCGCCAGCGCCGCGCCGAGGCCCCACTCGCCGCCCATGCCGATGCCGTAGACGAACCGCAGCACCAGCAGCACCGTGTAGTTCGGGGCGAACGCGCACAGCAGGCCGGCCACCGAGTACAGCACGACGTCGGCCATCAGCGGGATCCGGCGGCCCACCCGGTCGGCCCACAGGCCGAACAGGAGCGCGCCGACCGGGCGCATCACCAAGGTCGCCGTCGTGATGAACGCCAGCTGCGTGGCCGTCGCTCCGAACGAGGCGTCCTTCGCGATGTCCGCCAGGACGAAGACGACGAGGAAGTAGTCGAACGAGTCCATGCTCCAGCCGAGCAGCGCCGCGAGGAACGCGTTGCGCTGGTCCGAGGTAAGCGCTTTCTTGGCCGGTCGATCCGTCACGTTCGCCCCATTCCGTCGGTTTCCCACCGGAAGACCTCAGGACGGGTGTAGCACCCACCACGCCGGGTGGGCAAGGGGATCAGTGCGCGACGCGGATGCGGACCCGGCGGCCGACGTCCCGGGCCCACGCCTTGATCCGGTCCCAGTCGCGGAAGTCGCCGGCACGCCGGCCGGACGCCAGCAGCTTGGGGATCAGGCCGTGCACGGTCGCCGGGTCCAGCCGGCCGCCGAAGGTGGCCGTGCGCTCCGCGTCGATGCGCGCGGCCAGCAGCGCCACGTTCGCCGGCAGGCTGACCTGGTGCGTGGCCGCGCCGGGGCCGCACGGTCCGCTGTGGAACAACCACACCGGACGCTCGGCGAGCGCCCGCGCGTTGCGTTCCAGCAGCCGCACGGCCTCCGGCCGCCACCGGTGGTAGTACAGGGCACTGCCGACGACGACCGCGGCGTAGTGCTCGACGCCGGCCACGTCGGCGGCGTCGCGCACGTCGACGGTCAAGCCCGCTTCACCGAGCTCGGCGGCGATGACCTCGGCGATCTGCCGGGTTCCGCCGTGACGCCCGGCGTAGGCGACGAGGACTGCGGTCATGCGCCCCATTGTCGGCCCTC
Organism: Amycolatopsis sp. NPDC058278; assembly: GCF_042881395.1. NCBI lineage: Bacteria > Bacillati > Actinomycetota > Actinomycetes > Pseudonocardiales > Pseudonocardiaceae > Amycolatopsis > Amycolatopsis sp. NPDC058278. The sequence goes on from NZ_JBHVXZ010000194.1 coordinate 9,574, forward strand.
GCGGACCGGACTGCCCCGCGGGCGACACACGATCCGCCGAACGGGCGCTCGCACGCTACTCTCCGCAGCCCTCACCGCGGCGGCAGGAACGCCGGTCGCTCCGTCGGGTCCGGTTCGTCGTAGTAGCGGTGGAAAACCGCGGTTTGCCCACCGGACAACGGCGGCACGATCCAGCTCCACTCCGCGGGACACCGGCGCCCGGCCCGCTCTTCGCGTTCCAGGTGGGACAGGAACCGGTGCGATTCGGTGTGGTGGTCGGCCATCGTGACGCCGGCGGCGTCGAAGGAATGCTGCACCGCCAGGGTCAGCTCCACCAGCGCCCGGTCGCGCCACAGCGTGCGCTCGGACGCGGTGTCCAGGCCCATCAGCTCGGCGACGACCGGCAGCAGGTCGTAGCGCTGCTCGTCGGCCAGGTTCCGGGCGCCGACCTCGGTGCCGAGGTACCAGCCGTTGAACGGCGCGGCCGGGTAGGTGACGCCACCGATCTCCAGCGGCATGTTGCTGATCGCGGGCACGGCGTGCCAGCGCAGCCCCAGCCCGGCGAACCAGCGGTGGTCGGGGTGGGTCAGCGGGACCTCCAGGACGGCGTCCGGCGGCAGGGTGAACAGCCGCGGCTCGCCGGGCGCGGCCTCGATCAGCAGGGGCAGGACGTCGAAGGAGCCTCTTCGCTCCGGTGGCCGCCAGCCGAGTCTTCGCACCTGCTCGGTGAATTCGGCGTAGCGCGGGTCGCCGAGGACCGAGCCGTCTTCGAAGCGGTATCCGGCGTAGCGGATGAGCTGCTCGTTGTGGATGCGCGGGCCCGGCGCGTCCGGCGTGTCCGGCGCGAAGACGGTGATCGTCGGCCGGATCCGGCCGCCCCGGGTGGCCTGGCGGAGGTGGGCGACGCACTCGCCGGCGATCGCGGCGGGGTCGGTGGCCCTGCGCCGGTCCCGGATGCGCAGGCTGCGCCAGTACAGCCGGCCGATGCAGCGCGCCGAGTTGCGCCACGCGACACGCGCGCCGTACGCCAGCTCGGCCGGGGTGTGCCGGTAGGTGCCGGTTTCCTGGATTTCCGCGCGAACCGCGGCCAGCCGGGTCTCGAACCGCTCACCCTCGTCCGCGGCACCTTCGGCGAACATCCGGTCCAGGAATTCCTCCGCTTCCGCGGAATTGACACTCTGCTCCTGCGAGACGCGCTGTGGGTAAAGCGGTAGTGAGGGCGTCACCCGCTCGGGCGTAACGGTCACCTCGGTTCCCCACTCTCCGAAATCGCGATCTGCAGCCCGACGAAAAAGTTCACCGTTCCTCCGAGAGTCGCCGACGACACTGCCGGCCGGAAGTCCCCACCGCCCTGGGAACCCGGTCAGGCGGGGGAGGATACCCCACGTTCCGCGAGGCGGGCTCCGCCACTCGGGAACAACGTCGCGCGATCACGGAAATACCAGCGCACACCGGTCCGTTCCGGAAAAAATAACTGCTACCAAGCGTTATTCGGACATAGCACAGCGCGTTTTCCGTCAATCGATCACTCCGGGCGGCAAAATTCACGTGATCCTTTCCCGCGCAGCCGCCTGCGTCTTTTCGTGGGCATTCGCCGAACGGCCTTCTCCGGTGGCGGTCACCCGTGTATGAGCGGCCCGGGCCCCGGCGTTAGAGTCGCGGTGTTCGGCAGAGGGAGGATGTTTCGTGACGACCAGGCGCATCCCCGTGGTCCTCGTCGCCGGGTTCCTCGGCGCGGGCAAGACGACGCTGCTCAACCACCTGCTCGCCAACCGCGAAGGCGCCCGGGTCGGTGTCGTGGTCAACGACTTCGGCCGGGTCAACGTCGACGCGCTCGCGGTCGCGGGCCAGGTCGACACGATGGTCTCCCTCGGCAACGGCTGCCTGTGCTGCGCGGTCGACGCGAGCGGCTTGGACGCGATGCTCGCGAAGCTGTCGAGCGCGGAAGCGGGCATCGACGTCATCGTCGTCGAAGCCAGCGGCATCGCCGAACCCCGCGACCTCATCCGGTTGATGATCGCCAGCGAGAACCCGGACATCCGCTACGGCGGGCTGGCCGAGGTCGTCGACGCCGCCGAGTTCGAGGCGGCCCGCGAGCGCCACCCCGAACTGGCCGACCACCTGCGGCTGGCCGACCTCGTGGTGCTGAACAAGGCCGACCGGGTGCCCGCCGAGGCGCTCGCGAAGCTCACCGCGACCGTCGAAGAGCTGGCGCCGGGCCGCCCGCTGCTCGTCACCGAGCACGGCCGGGTCGACCCGCGGCTGTTCTTCGACCCGGAACCCCGCGGCGAGCGGGCCGGCCAGCTGTCGTTCGACGACCTGCGCGAGGACGAGCACGACCACGCGCAGCACTTGCACGCCGAGTACCAGACGGTCACGTTCACCGCCGAAACGCCGCTCGCTCCGCGCGCCTTCGTCGAGTTCCTGGAGCGGCGGCCGGCCGGGCTCTACCGGATGAAGGGCCAGGCCGATTTCGGCCCCATCGGCCCGAAATCGCGCTTCCACCTGCACACCGTCGGCGGGTTCGTCCAGCTGGAACGGTCCGCCTGGCCGCCGGGCGAGCCGCGGCGGACCGAGCTGGTGCTGATCGGCGCCGGCGTCGACACCGGCGCCGTGCTCGCCGACCTGGACCGCTGCCTGGCCGAGGATCCGGACACCGTGGACGAGCGCGGCCTGCTGCACGTCCTGCGCTACCTGCCCGACGAGGCCTGACCCACCGCCACGCCGAAGATCGGCAAATGCCCTCGGATCCCGGTCGCCCCGACGGACACTGACGGCCATGACGACCACCGCGGTGAGCGCACCACGCTGGTACCTGGTCGGCGTGCTGCCCGAAGACGTCCCCCTGGCCCACCTGATGACCCGCTCCGGCGACCTCCGCTACCGGCGCTCGGCCTGCGGGGAGCGGGAGTCCCGCAGCTGGAAGCCCGTGGACCTGACCACTTCCGAGCTCGCGCCGTGCCCGGCGTGCGTCGCGACGCTGTCCGGCGTCGGCGAGGACCGGAGCCAGCTCACCCTCGACTTGGGGGTCTAGGCGGTCAACGCCCGCGCGAGCCGCTTCGCGGT
>NZ_JBHVXZ010000195.1:0-12402 GCF_042881395.1 Amycolatopsis sp. NPDC058278
GGCCCTGGAGCGCGCTCCAGGGCAAGCCTCAATCCACGGCCGCGGCGAAGAAGTCCGCGACCGCGCGTTCCGAGACCGCGCCTTCGGTCACCGGAACGCCCGCCGCGCGCAGGCGGGCCGCGAACTCGGCCGATTTCCGGCCGCCGTTGCCGAGCAGGAACGGCGGTGCGCCCGGGCCGGCGTGGGTCAGCGGGCTCGCCGCGCGCAGCGCCGACGGCGAACGGCCCAGCGCCATGAGCACCGACGCGCGGGTGAGCGGATCCAGGCCGGCGAGGTCGAAGGCGGCCGGGGCCGACAGGGCCGCCACCGCGCGGACCGTGCTGTCCTGGCCGCCGTACTGGCCGGTGTCCTGACCACGCGCGACGCCGAGCAGCGACGCCAGGGTGCCGCCCGTGCCGGTACCCGCCACCGCGATCCGGGCCGGGTCGACGTCCAGCGCGGCCGCGTTGGCCTTGAGGAACCGGACCGCGCACCGGGCGTCGGCGAGCGGGGCCGGCCACGGCGCGGCGGGCGCCAGCCGGAAGTCGATCACGGCGACCGCGAACCCGCGGGCCGTCAGCTCGTCCCGCAGCGGCCCGAACCGGGAGCCGGCGAGCAGCGCCCCGGGGCCGGTGGGCTTGCGGTTGCCCAGGACCAGCCCGCCGCCGTGCAGGAGCAGCACCACCGGGGCCGGCGGGCCGCCCGCGGTCCGCCGGTGGACGTCCATCGCCAGCGGGATCCCGTCGGGGCGGCAGTATTCGACCGTGCCCGGGCCGGCGTCGAGCAACGTCGAAGCGGTGGGGCCGGTGCTGCTGTCGCCGGCGGCGACGGTGCCCGCCACGCCGGTCGCGAGCACCGCCACGAGCACCGGGAACAGCACCACCCAGGCCGTCGCCCGCCGCGCCGCGGACGGCCACGGGTGCGCCCGCCGCCGGGCCACGAAGAGGAACCCGAGCACCGCGATGACCTGCAGTCCCGCCGCCACGTAGTCGGTGAAGCCGGCGACCGTGTCGGCCGGCTGCCAGGGGTCGAACCGCGTCAGCAGCCCGAGCGGACGGCTGATCACCCACAGCACGAGCGCTCCGGCCGCCACGAGCGCGCCGAAGCGGGCCGTCTTGCGCGTCGGCCACCCGAGCACCGCGACGGCGGCGACGATCCCGATGGCGGCCACCGCGCCGAACAGCATCGCGTACAGCTGCCAGACCCGCCACAGCGCGGGCAGCGCGACCGCCGGGATCACCGCGCCGCCGAGAGCCGCGAACACGGCCGTGACCAGCAGCGGACCGCGCCGCAGCGCGGCCGGCGCGGCCGGCGGGGTCGTCGACGGGCGATACCCACCACGCTGCCCGTCGACGACCTTCATGCCGCCAGTGTCACCCTGGTCGCGCGAACGCGCACCTACTTGCGAGCCGCCGTGTAGTTCCGGAACAGCAGGTAGGTGTCGAGGATGTCGGACGACGCGCTCTCGACCGACCGGTAGATCCCCCACTTCGGCCGGACGTAGTCGCCCTGGTCGGGGAGGTTCACGTTCGACATCGAGCCCTGCGCGGCGACCGCCGCACCGGACCCGGTGCCGTTGCGGATGACGCACGCCGCCTTGCCCTTGGACCCCGGCGTGAAAGTCCACTCGATGGTGATCCACTTGTTCCGCAGCGGCGCCAGGTCGGTGACCGCGATGCTCGGCGAGCCCGAGTTGGCGTACGCGCGGGCGTTGAGCATCTCCTTGCCGCCGCTGCGGGTCAGGTCGAGCGTCACCCACGGGCCGCCGTTGGTCGACGGCGTCTTCGTCTGGAAGATGTGGGTGAACTTGCTGGTGCCGTGCAGGGACGCGGGAATGTACATCTCGTAGGAGAGGGTCCACGTCTCGCCGTTGTGCATCTTCAGCGTGGTGCCGTTCTGCACCATACCCTTCGACTCGGTGCGCTGGCGGTCGCCGCCGCCGGTCGTGTCGCGGTCGTCCTTCCAGATGTCGAAGCGGTAGTGGTCGCCTTCGACGACGACGTACTTGCGGTCGGGGTGGTGGTTGCCGCGGTCGGCCTCGATGCCTTCGAAGGCCTTCAGGCCGTCGGTGGCGGGGTCCGGGTGCCACAGCGGGGCCGCGTGGGCGGGGAGGGCCGTGCCCAGGATGAGGGGGACGGCGAGAGCCGAGACGGCGAGCGAGCGCAGGGCCGTCCGGCGGGGGAATGCGGGCATCGTCGGTGTGTCCTTCCTGACGAGCAGTTCGGCAGGGGTGCACATCGGCCGGCGGACGGGCCCGGAAACCGGGCTGGACATCCGATGTCTTGCGCTATGAAGCTAGAAGAGACAGCGCTTTCTGTCAACGCCACCCCGATTGCCGCGATGGTTGGCCAAGAATTCATCGGACTGCTGTAGGTTCGGGACATGGAGTACTTCCGCGCCCGCGACGGCCGGGAACTCGCCTGCCGCACCCTCGGGCACGGACGGCCGCTGGTGCTGTTCCACGGATTCACCGGTTCGGGACGCGATTGGCTCGGCCCGGCGGCGGTGCTCGCCGAGCACGGGCACCGGGTGATCCTCCCGGACCTGCGCGGCCACGGGGCGAGCGCCGCCCCGCACGACCCCACGGCGTACCCGCCGGACGTCCTGGCCGACGACGGGTTCGCGCTGCTCGACCACCTCAGCCTCGACGACTACGACCTGGGCGGCTATTCGTACGGCGGCCGGATCGTGCTGCGTCTGCTGGCCCGCGGTGCCCGCCCGGGCCGCGCGGTCGTGGCCGGGCAAGGCCTCGACGCCGTACGGAAAGCGACGTCCCGGACCGGCACCTACCACGCCGTCCTGACCGCGTTGATCGACGGCGAACCCGTGGCGCCCGGGTCGCCGGCCCACTGGATCCGGCAGGGCGGCGGCGATCCGGTGGCGCTGCGGCACGTCCTCGGCACCCACGTGCCGACGACGGACCTGGACCGGATCACCACACCCACCCTGGTCGTCGTCGGTGACGAGGACGACGGCCACGCCTCGGCCGACGCCCTCGCCGCGACCCTGCCGAACGGCCGGTTCGCCCGGGTGCCGGGGAACCACTTCACGGCGATGACCGGCCCGGAACTGACAACGGCGATGGTGGAGTTCCTGGCTCAGGCGTAGCAATCGGCCAGTGCGCCGAACGCCGCCTTCGGTTCCCAGGGCACGTCCGGGTACGTCTCGCCGGTCCCGTTCTCCAGCACCTTCACCACGCCCCAGCTCGCCATGTCCAGGTCGGTCCGGGGATCGGCCCGGTGCACCAGCCCGTAGCACACGAACGTGCAGGCGAACGCCGCGTCGACGCCCTCCGCCGCGAAGATGTCCACCAGTTCGCGCAGGTACCGAGCCTGCTCCTGTTCGTCCCGGACGTAGTCGCCCTTCAGCCGGACCGGGACCTCGCCTTCGTACTCGAGGATTTCGCCGCAGCGGGCCCCCAGGTCGGCCGCACCCCGGTACGGCGTCACGCCGAACTCCGTGATCGCCACCGGCTTGCCCGCCGCGACCAGGCTCCGGACGCCCTCGCGGTAGAGGTGCTCGACCTCCTTCGAGCGGTGCGCGTCCACCGAGACGATGTCGAACGGCGCCCAATCGACGCGCTCCAGGGGAATCGCCGCGTAGGTGACGCGGCCGCCGAACCGGGCCCGGACCACCTCCACCGCGCGGGCGAGGAACGCGTTGATCCGGTCCGGCAGCCCGGCGAGGAGTTCCCGCGAGGCCAGCACGTTTTCCAGCCGCTCGGTGAGGCTGTCGCCCGGCAGGAAGCCGTGGCAGAACAGGCTCAGCTCGGCGCCGGTGACGAACACGATCCCGGCGCCCGCCTCGCGGAGGCGTTCGGCCCGGCCCGCGCCATCGGCGAAGAGAGCCAGGATCTCGTCCGGCGTGCGGTCCCACGGGAACGGGGAAAACCACACCTCCAGTCCCAGCGCGGCCGCCTCGCGGGCGGCGAACTCGATCCGGTCCAGGTCGGTGCCGATCAGCCGCACCGCGGTGCAGTGCAGGTCGTCACGGATGATCGCCAGCTCCCGCCGCACGAGGTCCGGCTCGAACGGCCGGTTGAACCGCCCGGCACGCTCGAAGCCGGTGTCGTAGCCGATCCCCTTGGCCCGCATGGTCACTCCCGTCGTTAGGGTACGGAGCGTACCGTACCCTAATAGGCTAAGCTGACGCTCGTGGCCGCACCGAAGACCCGGCGCCGGGGTACCGAACTGGAAGAGGCGATCCTGCGCGCGGCGGCGGCCGAACTCGCCGAAGCCGGCTACCCCGGCTTGACCATGGAAGGCGTCGCCCAGCGCGCCGGCACCAACAAGAACACGATCTACCGCCGCTGGCCGAACCGCGCCGCGCTCGGCGTCGCCGCCTACCGCCACCTGGCCGAGGACACGCTCAAGCCGCCCGACACCGGACACCTCCGCGAAGACGCGCTGACCCTGTTGCGGGCGATCAACTGCGGCCAGACCTCGCCGGCCGCACGGGTCCTCCGCAGCCTCCTCACCGGCGTGGGCGACGAACCGGAACTCCGCGAGCAGCTGCACGAACAGGCCGCCGAAGGGGGCGCCGCCGCCTGGCTCACCGTCGCCGGCCGGGCGGTGGCCCGGGGCGAGGCCCGGCCGGGCGCACTGCACCCGCGCGTCGCCACCGTGGCCCTCGTCCTGCTGCGCAACGAATACCTCACCCGTGGACTGACCACAGTGGACGACGACGTCCTCGTCGAGATCGTCGACGAGGTCTACCTGCCGCTGGTGCGCGCATGACGCCCCGGCTCGCTCGCCACGAGAAGATCGCCGCCGCCCTGGCGGACGCCGGCGACGAGCTCCTGGCCACGGCCCGCCCGCTCGGCACCGGCATCGGCGGGTCGTCCTGGCTGCTGCGGGTCGCCGGCGAACCCGTGTTCGTCAAGCGGGTCCCGCTCACCGACGTCGAGCTGGCGAACCCCCGCTCGACGGCCGACCTCTACGGGCTTCCGCCGTGGTCGCACTACGGGGTCGGTTCGGCGGGCGGCGGCGCCTGGCGCGAGCTGGAAGCGCACCTCATGACGACCGCGTGGGTCCGTGGCGGCGAGTGCGGGAACTTCCCGCTCCTGCACCATTGGCGGGTCGCGCCCGGCCTGCCCCGGCCGCGCGCCGACATCGAGGCCGACGTCGCGTTCTGGCACGGCGACGCCGGTGTGCGGCGGCGGCTGGAAGCGCTGGCCGGAGCCACCACCGACCTCGTGCTGTTCCTCGAGCACCTGCCGCACGACCTCGCCGGCTGGCCGGGCGACGACCTGCCGCTCGAGGAAGAGCTGCGGCACATCACCGGATTCCTGGCCGCGCGGGGTGTCCAGCACTTCGATGCGCACTTCGCGAACATCGTCACCGACGGCGAACGGCTCTACCTCACCGATTTCGGCCTGACGGTGGCCCCGGGGTTCGACCTCTCGGACGCCGAGGCGGAGTTCCTCGCCGAGCACGCCGACCACGACCGGGCCTACGTGCTGACCCACCTGGTCAACCGGTTCGTCCGCGGCTTGCGCGCGTGGCCGGATGCCCGCGCCCGCAACGACTTCGTCCGTGCGTGCGCCGCCGGAGACGTGCCGCACCAGGCACCACTGCTCCGGCGGTACGCCCCGCTCGCCGCCGTCGTCAACGACTTCTACTTCGCGCTCCACACCGAGAGCCGCCGGACGCCGTATCCGCGGGACGAGATCGCCGAGCAGCTGGCTCGCCATCCTTCCGGCTCTTGACCACCGGACGACACCGACCTAGAGTCAGCGTACCCCGGAGCATGTTAACGTTAACATGCGCTGGCCCCGACGTGCCCCGAAGGAACCGACAACGATGAAGTTGTTCTCCCCGCGCCGTTTCGGCGTCGTGCTGGCCGTCGCGGCCGCACTCGTCCCCCTCGGCAGCGCCGGCGCCGGTGCGGCGCCGTCCACCGACACCGGTACCGGTCTCCGCGCCGCCGCGAGCACGCTTTCCGTGCCCGACATCGACGACGTCCGCGGCAATCTCACGCTGCCGGCGAGCGGCCCGGACGGCACGAGCGTCACCTGGACGTCGTCCGCGCCGTCGGTGATCACCCCGACCGGTGAGGTCACCCGGCCGGCCACCGGCGCGGCTCCCGCGAAGGTCGTCCTGACCGCGAAGGTCAGCCAGGGCCGGGAAAGCACCACGCGGCGGTTCACCGCCACCGTGGTCCCCAAGCCGGCCCCGCAACCCCTGGCGGGCTACAGCTTCTTCTACTTCACCGGTGAAGGCACCTCCAACGGCGAGCAGATCTATTCGGCCCTCAGCCGCGGCAACGACCCGCTGAACTGGACCGAGCTCAACAACGGCCAGCCGGTGCTCAAGTCGAGCCTCGGCGAGCTGGGCGTGCGCGACCCCTTCATCCTGCGCTCCCCCGACGGCGACAAGTTCTACCTGCTCGCCACCGACCTGCGGATCTACGCCGGCCGCGGCTGGGACGCCGCCCAGCGCACCGGCAGCCGGTCGATCATGGTCTGGGAGTCGACCGACCTGGCGCACTGGTCGCGCCAGCGCAGCGTCCAGGTGTCCCCGCCGACCGCGGGCAACACGTGGGCCCCGGAGGCGTTCTGGGACGCCAAGCGCGGCACGTACGTCGTCTACTGGGCGTCGAAGCTGTACGCGGAGAACGACCCGAACCACCTCGGTGACAGCTACAACCGGATGATGTACGCGACCACGCGCGACTTCCACACCTTCAGCGCGCCGCAGGTGTGGATCGACCCGGGCTACTCGGTGATCGACTCGACGGTCATCAAGAACCAGGACACCTACTACCGGTTCACCAAGGACGAGCGCAACAACACCTCGTCCACGCCGTGCAGCAAGTTCATCACCGAGGAGAAGGCCACCGACCTGCTCGACCCGCACTACGGCTTCGTCGCCGACTGCATCGGCAAGGCCACGGCGACCAGCCCCGGCCTGTCCGCGGGTGAGGGTCCGACCGGGTTCAAGTCCAACACCGAGAACAAGTGGTACCTGTTCATCGACGAGTTCGGCGGCCGCGGCTACGTCCCGTTCGAGACCACCGACCTGAACTCGGGCAAGTGGACGATGTCGGCCGGCGCGCACCTGCCCGCCTCGCCGCGGCACGGCACCGTCCTGCCGGTCACCCAGGCCGAGATGAACCGGCTCAGCCTGCCCCCGGCACCGGTGCAGGCCGACGCGAAGGGCCTGGTCGCGCACTGGCCGCTCGACGCCAGGTCGGGCACGGTCGCGACCGACACCACCGGGCACGGGTACGACGGCGCCCTCGCCGGTGACGTCTCCTGGGCCGGCGGCGCGCTGGCCTTCGGCGGCAAGAACGGGCACGTCCAGCTGCCGAACAACCTGCTCACCGGCACCGCGGCGGCGACCGTGTCGGCCGACGTCCTGGTCGATCCGAACCAGCAGACGCCGTACTTCCTGTGGGGCCTGGGCAACACGGCGAAGGACGGCACCGGCAACGGCTACCTCTTCACCACCGGCGGCACCGCGAGCGGCGGCTTCCGCGGCGCCATCGCGACCGGCAACTGGACCACCGAGCAGGCGGCGGACGCCGGCGGCGGGCTGCCGCGCGGGGTGTGGAAGAACGTGACGCTCACCGTCGGCAACGGCGTCGAGGTGCTCTACCTGGACGGCGTCGAGGTGGGCCGCAACGCGAACGCCACCATCAAGCCGTCGGACCTCGGCGGCGGCGTCACGGCGGCGAACTACCTCGGCCGCTCGGTGTACGCGGGCGACAAGACCTTCACCGGCAAGATGAAGGACGTGCGGCTCTACAACCGGGCGCTGTCCGGGCTCGACGTCGCCGCGCTCCCGTCGAACAGCACCGCGATCCGCTCGGTGCAGCTCGACGCCCTCAAGACGCCCGCGGTCATCGACTCCGGCGCCGGGACGGTCGTGCTGCCGGTCAAGCCGGGCACCGACCTGCGCCGGCTCGCGCCGAAGTTCGGCCTGGCGCCGGGCGCGTCCATCAAGCCGGACAACGGGAAGCCGGTGAACCTCAGCTCGCCGAAGCAGTTCACGGTGACCGGCGCCGGCGGCGACCGTCGCGTGTGGACGGTCGAGGCACACGAGGTGCGCAGCCCGGTCCTGCCGGGGTACAACGCCGACCCGAACATCGTCGCGTTCGGCGACACCTACTACCTGTACCCGACCACCGACGGGTTCGACGGCTGGAGCGGGACGAAGTTCTCGGCATGGTCGTCGAAGAACCTCGTCGACTGGAAGGACGAGGGCGTCATCCTCGACCTGGGCAAGGACGTCAGCTGGGCCGACAAGAACGCCTGGGCGCCGACGATCGCGAAGCACAACGGGAAGTACTACTTCTACTTCTGCGCCGAGGCCAAGATCGGCGTCGCGGTGAGCGACTCCCCGACCGGCCCGTTCGTCGACTCCGGCAAGCCGCTGATCGCGAAGAACCCCGACGGCGGCCAGGCGATCGACCCGGCCGTGTTCCTCGACCACACCGGAAAGCCGTACCTGTACTGGGGCAACGGCAACGCCTACGTCGTCCCGCTGAACGACGACATGGTGTCCTACGACCCGGCGAAGATCACCCGGCTGGACGGCCTGACCGACTTCCGCGAGGGCCTGTTCATGGTGGAGCGGAAGGGCACGTACTACCTCAGCTGGTCCATCGACGACACCCGCAGCCCCGACTACCGCGTCGGCTACGCCACGGCCCCCGGCCCCACCGGGCCGTTCACCAACCGCGGCCTGCTCCTGAGCAAGGACGCCCACCTGGGTGTCCTCGGCACCGGGCACAGCTCGATGCTGCAGGTCCCGGGCACCGACGACTGGTACCTGGCGTACCACCGCTTCGGTATTCCGGGCGGCGACGGCACCCACCGCGAGACGACGATCGACAAGCTGACGTTCCGCCGCGACGGCACGATCGCCCCGGTCGTCCCGACGCTGGAGAGCGTGCGGCCGCAGCGCATCCCGTGGCACTGCGGGGCCGTCCGGGCGAGCTGACTCCGGGTGGGCCGCCCGGGCGGGTGGCCCACCCGATGCGGTGAGACGGAGATCACGAACGAGGGCGTTTACCCCGGCATGGCCGGGGTAAACCTCCGCCGTTCGGGTTGCTTCAGCTGCTTCCGCCTCAGGAGTCGTTTGATGACCAGCGTCTTGACCGACAACCTCGGGAACTCGCGTCCGGTCCCCCGGCCGCGCCCGCGTCCGGTCACGTCCGACACGCTCGCGGAGCTCGCCCGCCTCGCCGCGCTGGCCGAGCTCGCCCGGCGCTCCTCGCCGTCCCTGATGCACCACGCGATCCTCGCCGGCACGTCCCCCGCCACGGTGGCGGCGGCCGCGAAGGTCGACGTCGCCGAAGCGCACATCCGCTGGCACGAATGGGCCGACACGGCGGTCGGCCGCGACGACTACCTCCGCGTGCACACCGCCTTCGCCGAAGCCGTCGTCGCCCGCCACGACGCCCTGGAGGAGGACCTGTGCCCGTGACGACCGAGGAGACGACCCTCGCCGACCTGGCCGCGCTCGGCGACGCGGCCACCGAGCTGCTGGCCGAGATCACCGAGCAGCTGGCGACCGTGGCTTCACGGCGCTGACCCGCGCCAGGCGCCTCGGCCGGCGTACGTGGATGGACGACACGCGTACCCGGGCGGACGACACGGCAGCCGAGCTGCCTCAGCCGGCCAGTTCGGGCAGGGCCAGGGTGTGGTTCGTGTGCCGGACCTTGGCGTCGAGGTACCGCAGGTTGTCCGGGGTGGCGTGCACGCCGGTGGGGACCGTCCCGGCGACCGTGACGCCCCGCTCGCGCAGCTGCCGGACCTTGTCGGGGTTGTTGGTGAGCAGGTCCACCTCGGTGCGGCCCAGCGCGGCGAGCATCTGGGCCGCCGCGGTGTAGTCGCGGGCGTCCTCGGGCAGGCCCAGCGCGGTGTTCGCCTGGTAGGTGTCGAGCCCGGCGTCCTGCAGGGCGTAGGCGTCCAGCTTGGCGTAAAGGCCGATGCCCCGGCCCTCCTGACGCAGGTAGAGCAGGACGCCACCGGCCGCGTCGATCCGTTCCACCGCCTCGCGCAGCTGCGGCCCGCAGTCGCAGCGGGCGGAACCGAAGACATCGCCGGTCAGGCACTCCGAGTGCAGCCGCACCAGCGGCCGGACCGGGTCGCCGAACACCAGGGCGAGGTGCTCGGCGCCGTCCGCCAAGCCGTCGAAGGTGACGACGTCGGCCGAAGCGGAGAAGCCGTCGGCGAAGCGCAGCGGGACCCGTACCCGGGTGCGGACGGTGGCGGCGGGGATCATGGCGACTCCGTTCAAATTTGAACCTTGATCCCGACCGTACCCCTTGAGTTCGAATTTGAACAACAGGTACCGTTGTGACATGGGTCGTCCACGGTGGCTGAACGTCGAGGAGAAGCGCGCCTGGAACGCGTTCCTCGGCACCTACGAGCTGCTCAACCGGCGGCTGGACCAGCAGCTCAAGCAGGACTCCGGGATTTCCCACCTCCAGTACGTGATCCTCGCGCGGCTCAGCGCGGCCCCGGACCGCGAGCTGCGGATGGCGGAGCTCGCCTGCGCGGTGTCGAACTCCAAGAGCGGGCTCACCTACCAGATCGGCCAGCTGGAGCGGGCCGGCCTGGTCCGCCGCCGCGCGTGCGAGAGCGATCCCCGCGCCGTCTACGCCGTGCTCACCGACGAAGGCGTGGCCCTGCTGGAGCGGGCCGCGCCCGGGCACGTCGCCCTGGTCCGCGAGCTGCTGATCGACGTCCTCACGCCGGACCAGCTGCGCGCCATGGCCGACGGCTTGGGTGAGGCGAACCGCCGCATGCTCGCGGTCGGAGACGACTGCTCTTGAGTGACCTGCATCACCTTCTTCGCTGATCCGCACTGATTCCGGAACCCGCCGCGCGCCGCCTGAGAACAGCTCATGACACTGGCTGGATCGAAAGGCGGGCGATGACCCCGGAAGACACCGATTCCGATGACGACGCGAGCGTGATCGCGCGGTCGCGGCACGAGCCGAGCCTGTTCGCGGTCATCTTCGACCGCCACTCGCGGCACATCCACCGCTACGTGGCCCGGCGCCTCGGCCCGGCGACCGCCGACGACGTCCTGGCGGACACGTTCCTGATCGCCTTCGACAAGCGGGCGAAGTTCGATCCGGCCCGGTCCGACGCCCGGCCGTGGCTCTACGGCATCGCCACGAACCTCATTTCGCGGCAGCGCCGGACGGAAGTGCGCGAGCTGCGGCTGCGGCTGGCCGTCGGACCGCCGGGCGCCGACGAAGGGCACGCCGACCGGGTCGCCGACCGGGTCACCGCGCAGGCCCTCGGCGCGCGGCTCGACCGGGCCCTGGCCGCCCTGCGCCCCCGCGAGCGGGACGTTCTGCTGCTCGTCGCCGCGGAAGGCCTGGCCTACCAGGAAGTCGCCGAAGCACTCGACATTCCCGTCGGCACCGTCAAATCCCGGCTCAACCGGGCTCGCGGCCGCGTCCGCGCCGAGCTCGGCGCTTTCGACCTCGTGAAGGAGACCTCGGGTCATGGATGAACTGGACCTGATCCGCAACCGTGCGGAAACCGTCGGCTTCGCGCCGCCGGAGCACCTCGCCCCGGCCCGCGAGCGGCTGCTGGCCGCCGCGCGCGGCGAGCGGCGGCACCGGTCGCGTCGCTGGTTCTGGCTCGCCGGCGCCTCGGTCGGCCTGGCCGCGGCGATCACCGCCGTCGTCGCACTGGCCCCCGCCGACCAGGTCGGCGTCGGGGTCGGGCCCGCCGTGGCGCACGCCGACCCGGTCAAGGTGCTGACCGAAGCGGCGAGCACCGCCCTGAAAGCGCCGGGCAAGCCGCCGCGCCCCGACCAGTTCCTGTACGTGAAGACCCAATACGCCATTCCCCCCAACCGCGAGGTCTGGCTTTCGGTCGACGGCACCCGCGACAGCCTGATCGGCAGCATCAAGGAAGGTGGCTGCCGCAACGGCAAGGCGCCGATGTACGGCACGAACGACCCGCGAGCGGAAGGGAGGCTCCAGGACTGCACACCCAAGTCGGTCTACCGGACGGATCTGCCGACGACGGCCGACGCGATGCTGGCCTACCTCTATGAAAAGGAGGCCGACCGCGAAGGCCGGGCCACCTACATCGGCAAGGCCGTCTACACCCTCGCCAGCGAGCAGGTCCTCCAGCCGGCGTCCTACGCGGCGCTGTTCGAGGCGGCGGCGAGGGTGCCGGGCCTGACGGCCCTGGACCACGTCACCGACGGTGCCGGCCGCCCCGGCGTCGGGATCAAGTTCCCGGTGTCCCCGGGCTCCTCATCGAAGGCGCAGCCGATCGTGCTGGTCTTCGACGCCACCACGTACCAGTTCCTGGGCACGACCGACAGCGCGGAGACGGTGAAGGCCTACGTCGACGAGGTGGGGCAGCGCCCCTGACGGCCCGGCTCGCCGGGACCCGCACCGGGTCCCGGCGAGCCGGCCCTTAAGACCGTGCGCCGTAACGGC
>NZ_JBHVXZ010000196.1:0-12377 GCF_042881395.1 Amycolatopsis sp. NPDC058278
TGTCTCTGGGGGTCGAACCCCCAGACCCCCGCCAGGGGGGCTTCGCCGCCCCTGGACCCCCCGGTGGCTGGTTGCGTTGCTAGGTGAGCCAGCCGTGGCCGGTTGCGTTGCTAGGTGAGCCAGCCGTTCGTTGAGCCTGTTGTGTTGGCTATGTAGCCGTCTGGGCGGACCAACACCTTCTCTATGCCGGGCCAGGGGAGTTGTGGGACCTCGGCTACGACTACCTCTGTGTGGGGCTTGGGGGTTGGGGTTTTTGTCAGCAGGACCCAGTTTCCTTTGTGGAATAGGGTGCTTGCGGGGCCTTCGGCTGTGGGGATGTCGGGGAGGCGGGTTCCTGCCGGGAGGGGGGATTCCTCTGTTGCGTAGCGGATGTTGAGGCCGGAGACCATTCCCGACAGGTGGTGCTGGACCTCCGGGAGCTCTGCCAGGTCTCGGAAGAGGGCTCGTAAGGCCAGCTGGTTCGGGGTGGTCGGGATCAGGGCGTTCTGGGCCGCGATGTTGTTCAGGACTTGCTGGGCCACCGTGCGGCGCTCCGACTCGTACGTGTCCAGGAGGCCTGCCGGCGCTCGGTTGCGCAGCTCCGCCGCCAGCTTCCAGCCCAGGTTCATCGCGTCCTGGATTCCCAGGTTGAGGCCCTGGCCTCCGGCGGGGAAGTGCGTGTGGGCCGCGTCTCCGGCCAGGATGACCCGGCCCACCCGGTAACTTTCGGCCAGACGGCTGTCGTCCGAGAACCGGGATGCCCAGCGGATCTCCGCTATCTCCGCTTCGGGGCCGAAGCGTTCGGCGACCGCTCGCCGGACTTCTTCGTCCGTGACCTCGGCCCGGAGGTTCGCCGGGCGGTTCAAGCGGTCCCCGAAGCTGATGCGGTACAAGTTCGGTTCGGCCAAGGGGATGACGCCGATGAACTTGCCCGGACTCCCGGAGGTCACCATGTCCGTCATCGAACGCCACTGCGTCGGCGCGCCCGGCGGTGTCGCCTTGAACAGCACGTCCGCTGCCACGCCGTGGCCCTGGCCCTCGATGCCTTCGAACGCCATGCCCAGCGCCTTGCGCACCCTGCTGCGGCCGCCGTCGCAGCCCACCAGGTAGGCCGCCCGGACACGCAGGTCTCCCGCCGTGATCGTGACACTGTCCGCGTCCTGGGAGAAGTTCGCGAGCTCATACCCTCTCCGCACCTTCACGCCCTGCTCCGCCAGACGCTCCTCCAGAGCCGCTTCGACCTCGGCCTGCGGAATGCCGAGCTGATAGGGGTGGCGGGTGTCCCAGCCGGTGTACGGCACCGGGATCACCGCGAAGTGTCCGTCCGCGACAGTCGCGAACGAGCGGTCCCGCGCCCGGGGCAGCAAACCCCGCAGATCCAGCACTTCCGCCGTGCGCGGCTGGAGGTTCAAGGCCTTCGACAACCCCGTTCGCTCGTGCATCCGCTCGAGCACCAGAACGTCCACTCCGGCCAGTGCCAGCTCGTTCGCCAGCATCAGGCCCGTCGGGCCCGCACCGGCGACGACCACCTCTGCCGTCAACTCCCGCATCCCCAGCTCCTTAACAACGTTAAATTGACCGGTCCCCAGAATGGCCTTAACATCGTTAAGCTGTCAAGCCGCGATCACGAGGAGTGCCGTAAAGATGGCTCTGACCAGGGAGAACATTGCTAGGTCCGGGCTGAAGCTGCTGAACGAAGTCGGCCTCAACGGGCTCACGCTCCGGCTGATCGCCGCCGACCTCGGCGTCAAGGCGCCCGCGCTCTACTGGCACCTGAAGAACAAGCAGGAACTGCTCGACGAGATGGCGACGCAGATGTACCGCGACTCCGCGGCCGACCGGCGGCCGCCGGCGTCGGCGGAAGAGTGGGAGGGTGTCGCGCACGGTGCCCGTGCGCTGCGCCGGATGATGCTCGCCTATCGCGACGGCGGAAAGGTTTTCGCTGGTACGTACCTTGGCGACACGAGCCTGGTCGGTGAGCACCCGCTGCGCCGGAGCATCGAAGCCGGGCTCGACGAGGGGCGGGCGAGCCGGGCGACCTTCACTGTCTACTGCTTCGTCATCGGCTACGTGATCGAGGAGCAGGCCGTGCGGCCCATGCCCGGCGAGTTCGACGAGCGCTATCGCGAGTCGGCGGGCGAGGCGGTGCTGGGAGACGCCGACGCGCGGTTCGAGGACGGGCTGGCTATGGTCCTCAGTGGAGCCCGGCAGTGGCTCGAGACGACGTAAGTGCAGGTCAGAGCCTTTGGGGACCCCGGTGTAAAGCCGCTGGGAACCCCGTGTAATCTATTGAAGTACCAAAACGGCGCGGGGTGGAGCAGCTCGGTAGCTCGCTGGGCTCATAACCCAGAGGTCGCAGGTTCAAATCCTGTCCCCGCTACAGAGGCAAGAGGCGTGTGCGAACGGAAAACGTTCGCCACGCCTCTTTCGCATTGTAATGGGGGTCGAACCCCCAAACCCCCGCCAAAGGGGCTTCGCCCCCTTGGATCCCCCGTCGTGGTCACCTTTTTCTGCGGATCTCGTGGATGTGGGCGGCGGCCGGGCGTGGTTGCGTTGTGTGTTCGGAGTGCGCCAAGCCGGGGATTGCCGCCTGCCGAACTCACCTGCCTGGAGGTGTCGAAGGCGGGGGAGTGCGTCTGGTTGGACCAAACTGTGCTGGGAGCGGTTGCAGAGCGTATCCGGGTCCACAGTGGACCCGGTCGCATTGGGCCGAACGAGGGGATCTCACTAGCCACAATGGACAGAACCGCTGACCACTGTGGACACAGCGGCCGATAAGTGGGAATCTAGGGGGCGTGTCCGAATTGAATGCAACAGCCGCCGCCCTGCTCGGTCTGCTCCACGACGGTCCCGCCACCGGCGGGCAGCTCGTCGCGGGAGCGGGTGAGCGATTCGGCGCCTTCTTCAGCGTCACCCGCAGCCAGGTGTACCGGGAGCTCCCGGCGCTGTCCAAAGAAGGTCTCGTCCGGCTCGGCAAGCAGGGCCCGCGCTCCAGCCAGCAGTACCTGATCACCGCCGCCGGCAAGAAGGCCTTCAAGGCCTGGCTGACGTCCGAGGCCGGCCCCGACCACCTGCGCAGCCCGCTCATCCTGCGGCTCGTGCACGCCGGGTCGCTGACCGCGAAGCAGCGCCAGTCGCTGCTCGAGTCGGCCCGGACGAGCTACAGCCAGCAGCTCGACGACGCCAAGGCGGCCACCAAGGCGGCCGAGGGGCCGTACGAGAAGGCGGTCGCCGAGTTCGCCCAAGCGCAGGCCAAGGCCGCGCTGAAGCTGCTCGACGCCATCCCCGCGGCCTGAGGTTCGCGCGCCCACGACCGGTCCTCGCGACCGGTCGTGGGTTTTGCCGTAACCTTGACAAACGTGAGTGATGAGTTCGACGCGGCACTGAAGGACCTGACCGGCAAACTGACGCAGATCGAGTCGGTGATGGACCTCGACGCGTTGCGCGCCCAGGTGGCCGACCTGGAACAGCAGGCATCGAGCCCCAACCTCTGGGACGACCCGGAGGCGGCGCAGAAGGTGACGAGCCAGCTGTCCCATCGGCAGGGCGAGCTGCGCCGGGTCAGCGAGCTGCGCCAGCGGCTCGACGACCTCGGCGTGCTGTACGAGCTCTCCGAGGCCGAGAGTGACGCCGGCAGCATGGGCGAGGCCGAGGCCGAGCTCGCCGACCTCGGCAAGGCCATCGACGGCCTCGAGGTCCGCACCCTGCTCTCGGGCGAATACGACGACCGCAACGCCGTCGTCACCATCCGCTCCGAGGCCGGCGGCGTCGACGCGGCCGACTTCGCCGAGATGCTGCTGCGCATGTATCTGCGCTGGGCCGAGCGTCACGGCTACCCGACCGACGTCTACGACATCTCCTACGCCGAAGAGGCGGGCATCAAGTCGGCGACGTTCAAGGTGACCGCCCCCTACGTCTACGGCACCCTCTCGGTCGAGCAGGGCACCCACCGGCTCGTCCGGATCTCGCCGTTCGACAACCAGAGCCGCCGCCAGACGTCGTTCGCGCACGTCGAGGTGCTGCCCGAGGTCGAAGAGGTCGACCACGTCGACATCGCGGAAAAGGACATCCGGGTCGATGTCTACCGCTCGTCGGGTCCCGGCGGCCAGAGCGTCAACACGACCGACTCGGCGGTGCGCATCACGCACCTGCCGACCGGCATCGTCGTCTCCTGCCAGAACGAGAAGTCGCAGCTGCAGAACAAGGCGGCCGCGCTGAAGGTCCTCCAGGCCCGGCTGATGCTGCGCAAGAAGGAAGAGGAGCGCGCCGAGATGGACGCCCTCAAGGACGGCGGGTCCAGCTGGGGCAACCAGATGCGGTCCTACGTGCTGCACCCGTACCAGATGGTCAAGGACCTGCGGACCGATTACGAGGTCGGCAACCCGTCGGCGGTGCTCGACGGCGAGATCGACGGCTTCCTCGACGCCGGGATCCGCTGGCGGAAGCAGTCGGCCGCCTGATCGGTGCTAGGGGTAGGCGCACGACCGCTCACCGTGCGCAAACGCCCCTTGCTCCACTCGGGTGCACCGGGCAACCGGGGCTTCACGAGACCGGTGGGTAGTATGCCGAATCGTGATCCGGCTCGAAGAGGTTTCCAAGGTCTACAAGACCTCGACGCGGCCCGCGCTCGAGCGGGTGTCCGTCGACATCGAAAAGGGTGAGTTCGTCTTCCTCATCGGTCCCTCGGGATCGGGGAAGTCGACCTTCCTCCGGCTGCTGCTGCGCGAAGAGACGCCCAGCAAGGGCCGCGTGATGGTGTCCAACTTCGACGTCGCCAAGCTGGCCCGCCGCAGGGTCCCGCGCCTGCGGCAGACCATCGGCTGCGTCTTCCAGGACTTCCGCCTGCTCGCGAACAAGACCGTCGCGGAGAACGTCGCGTTCGCCCTCGAGGTCATCGGCAAGCCGGGCCCGACCATCAAGAAGGTCGTCCCCGAGGTGCTGGAGCTCGTCGGCCTCGACGGCAAGGCGGACCGGCTCCCCAACGAGCTCTCCGGTGGTGAGCAGCAGCGCGTCGCCATCGCGCGCGCCTTCGTGAACCGCCCGCTGGTGCTGCTCGCCGACGAACCGACGGGCAACCTGGACCCCGACACCAGCCAGGACATCATGCTGCTGCTGGAGCGGATCAACCGCACCGGCACCACCGTCCTGATGGCCACCCACGATCACTCCATCGTGGACTCCATGCGACGCCGAGTCGTCGAGCTGCAGCTCGGCCGGGTGATCCGCGACGACGCCCGCGGCGTCTACGGCATCGGTCGCTGACCGCCGCCCCGCCCTTCAACGACCCCGACCCCAAGGACCTGCACCCGCCATGCGCGCCAGTTTCGTCTTCAGTGAGGTAGTCACCGGCCTGCGCCGGAACGTCACGATGACCATCGCGATGATGCTGACCACGGCCGTGTCGCTCGCCATGCTCGGCGGCGGCCTCCTCGCCGTGCGGACGATCGACAAGATGAAGTCCAACTTCCTCGCCGACGTCGAGGTTTCCGTCTACCTCACCGACGACATCAGCGCGACCGACAAGAGCTGCACGCAGGCGCTGTGCCAGTCGCTGCGGACCTCGCTGCAGAGCAACAACGGTGTCGAGTCGGTCGTGTTCGAGAACCGCGACCAGGCCTTCGACCGGTTCAAGAAGATCTTCGAGAGCCAGCCGGAGCTGGTCGCGCTCACCGGTCCCGAGTCATTGCCCGCGTCGCTGCACGTGAAGCTGAAGGACCCGGACCGCAGCGACGCGATCGTGCAGGAGTACGCGAACAAGCCGGGCGTGCGGAAGGTCGACGACCAGAAGAAGTTCCTCGACCGCGTCTTCAACGCCTTCAACGGCGTCCGCAACATGGCCTTCGGCGCCGCGCTCATCATGGCCATCGCCGCGCTGCTGCTGATCGCCAACACGATCCAGGTGTCCGCGTTCACCCGGCGCACCGAGGTCGGCATCATGCGGCTGGTCGGCGCGACGCGGTGGTACACGCAGCTGCCGTTCCTCCTGGAGGCGGTGGTCGCCGGCGCGGTCGGTGCGATCCTCGGGATCATCATGCTGGTGCTGACCAAGGTGAGCTTCCTCGACGCGGTGTTCACCGGCGACGTCTTCCCGAAGATCACCACGCTGGAACTGCTGTTCCCGGTCGCGCCGATCCTGCTCGGGGTGTCCGTGGTGATCTCCGCCATCACCGGGTACGTCACGCTGCGCCTGTACGTCCGGCACTAGTTAACCGGCTGCTTGTCACCATCGGAATCACGTAGAGTGGTCGTATGCCCAAGGAACGTGGCCAGAAGGTGATCGTGTCGAACCGCAAGGCGCGGCACGATTACTCCATCCTCGACACCTACGAGTGCGGTCTCGTGCTCGTGGGCACCGAGGTCAAGAGCCTGCGCGAGGGCAAGGCGTCGCTGGCGGACGCGTTCGCGACGGTCGACGAGGGCGAAGTCTGGCTGCGCAACGTGCACATCCCGGAGTACACGCAGGGCACGTGGACCAACCACATGCCGCGGCGCACCCGGAAGCTGCTGCTGCACCGGCGCGAGATCGAGAAGCTCATCGGCAAGACCAAGGAGAGCGGGCTCTCGCTGGTGCCGCTGTCGATGTACTTCAAGGACGGCAAGGTCAAGGTCGAGATCGCGCTGGCCCAGGGCAAGAAGGCCTACGACAAGCGGCAGACGCTCGCCAAGCGCGACGCGGACCGCGACATCAGGAAGGCCATGGGCCGCGCCCTGAAGGGCCGGTTCACGGAGTGACGCCCGGCCCGGCTTCCGACGCGGACGTCGCGCGCTGGACGGCGTCGCTGGGCCTGCCGGGCCTGGTCGACCTGCACGTCCACTTCCTGCCGAAGCCGGTGATGGACAAGGTCTGGGCGTACTTCGACCGGGCCTCGACGCACTACGGCACCGAGTGGCCGGTGCACTACCGGACGTCCGAACAGGACCGGCTGGACACGCTGCGCTCGCTGGGCGTGACGCGCTTCGCGCCGCTGGTCTACCCGCACAAGCCGGGGATGGCGGAGTGGCTGACGGACTGGGCGCTCGAGTTCGCCGCCCGGGTGCCGGCCGCCGTGCCGACCGGCACGTTCTACCCCGAGCCCGGCGCCGGGTCCGCTGTGGACGGTGCGCTGCGCGCCGGCGCCCGGGTGTTCAAGGCGCACGTCCAGGTGGGCGCGTACGACCCGCGCGACGACCTGCTGAAGCCCGTGTGGGGTGCGCTGGCCGACGCCGGCGCCCCGGTCGTCGTCCACTGTGGACACGGACCGTTGCGGGGCGACTTCACCGGGTTGTCGGTGTTCGAAGAGGTCCTCGCCCGGCACCCGCGGCTGACGGCGGTGCTCGCGCACGCGGCGATGCCCGAGTTCGGGACGGCCTTCGACCTGATGGCGAAGTACCCGCGGGTGCACCTGGACACGACGATGGTGGGCGTGCCGTTCGCCGAAGCGATGTCGCCGCTGCCGCCGGACTGGACGGCGCGGCTGGCGGAGTTCGCCGATCGCGTCGTGCTGGGCACGGACTTCCCGAACATCCCGTACTCCTACGCGACGCAGCTGCAGGCGATCGCCGGCTGGGCGGCCGACGATCGCCTGGGGGAGCCGTTCCTGCGGGCCGTCCTGCACGACACCCCGCTGCGGCTGCTCAGCGCTTGAGGCCGGGCAGGGTGGCGCGTTCGCTCACGGTGACCGCGCGGCCCAGCAGGTCGACCACCGGGATCTGCTTGCCGGCGAGGAGGAACCCGGCCGTCGCCAGCACTACCCACGGCACCGGGCCGCGCGCGATGCCGTCCGACAGCGGGGCGAACCCGTGCGCCGCCAGGCCGAGCAGGCCACCCGAAACCATCAGCCCGGCCGCGACCAGCTGCGGCACCTTCGCCGTCGCGACCGCGGTGTCGCGCTGCATCTCGAAGTGCGCGAACAACCGCAGCAGCCCGAACAGCACCATCCCGCACGCCGCGAACCACGCCGGCGCCATGACCAGCCAGAACACGGTGCCCGGGGCCGGCGTCTCGTAGCCGAGGCCGTACACCGTCACGCCCGCCACCACGATCAGCGCCGGCATGTGCCAGAGGTAGACGCTCATGAACCGGGCGCCGAGCCAGCCGAGGGCGTCGCCGATGCCGGGGCGCGCCGCGAGCGCGTTGAGCTGCGGGCGGAAGGCGAGCAGCAGACCGATCTGGCCGACGGCGAGGAAGGCGAGCAGCACGGTCGGCGGGCTCATGTTCGACACCGGCGCGCCCGGCATGCCGATCATGCTGGCCGGGTACGGCCCGAACGCGACCAGCGACGCCGTGACGCCGAACCCGGCCGCCGACAGCGCCAGCGCGCCGCGGCGGGTGAGCGAGCCGAGGCGGCCTTCGACGTAGTGGAAGCCCAGCTGGTGCACGGCGACCCAGACGAAGATCGCGTTGGCGTAACCGATGTAACCGAAGTCGTTGAAGCGCGCGACGTCGACGAGGATGCCCGCCGCGCCCATGACGAGCGGCACCTTCAGGCCCCAGCGCCGGTGCGCGGCCACCATGAGCGGCGTGAGCAGCACGACGAGCACGTACACCGCGAGGAACCACAGCAGCTGCGCGGCGATCGCGCTGCCGACCTGCAACGGCTGCGGCGGGACGCCCAGGCCGCGCAGGAAGTCCGGCACGATCAGCCAGACCGCCATCAGCGGCAGCACCGGCACCATCAGGCGCTTGATGCGCCCGGCGAGCCACTGCCGCGTGGACGCGGCGCGGCGGAAGGAGATCAGGTTGGCCGCGCCGCCGGCGAAGAAGACCAGGGGCATCACCTGCGACAACCAGGTCACGACCCACCAGCCCGGCGTCGCCAGGGCGTTGCCGGTGGCGAGGTGCCCGTCGGAGTAGGAGAGCACCGGCATGATCCAGTGCTGGGCGATGACGGCGAGGATGGCCCCCGCCCGGACGACGTCGAGGAACCTGTCCCGGCTCGTGTGCATGCTGCTCAGCCTGGCCGGTCGGGCCGGGGAAGACAGCGGTGCTGCCCGGCCTGTTCGGGGTCCTGTTCACCCCCGGCCGGTACGGGGGTTTCCCCTACCTCAGGCCGTCCGGCTCGGGTTCGTGCTGCGCGGCGGCGAGGCGGTACTCCCAGCCGCGCTCGGTGAGGCCGAGCTCGTAGCGGGTCTCGATCTTCGGCCCGCCGTGCAGGTGGATGTGCCGGATGACGGTGCCGGGAATCGGCTCGGCGTCCCCGAGCTCCTGGACGCGGCCGTCGAGCGGGCCGCCGAAGAAGCGGACGCAGCGAGTCTCGTCGGACATCTGCGGCTCCTCTCGACAGCGGGTCCGCTCATGGTAGGTGAGCACTCACCCGGGTGCCGCCCGCGGAACGGGTGACCCGTTGCCACCCTACGGGACTTTTGGTCACCCTCCGTCGCTCAACGGCCCAGGTAGGTCAGCACCGCGCGGACCCGGCGGTGTTCCTCCGCGCTGGCTTCGAGCCCGAGTTTCGAGAAGATGTTGCCGATGTGCTTCTCCACCGCGCCGTGCGAAACCACCAGGGAGTTCGCGATCGCCGTGTTCGACAGGCCCTGGGCCATCAGGCCCAGGACTTCGGACTCGCGGGCCGTCAGCGCGTCCAGGGGGTTGCGGCGGCCGCGGGCCATCAGCTGGGCGATCACGTCCGGGTCGATCGCCGTGCCGCCGCCCGCCACGCGGCGGACCGCGTCCAGGAAGTCCGCGACGTCCGCCACGCGCTCCTTCAGCAGGTAACCGACGCCGCCCGCGCCGCCCGAGAGCAGCTCCACCGCGTACGACTCCTCGACGTACTGCGACAGCACCAGCACCGGCAGCCCCGGGATCTCCTTGCGCGCCGCCAGGGCCGCGCGCAAGCCCTCGTCGGTGAACGTCGGCGGCATGCGGACGTCGACGATCGCCAGGTCAGGACGATGTTCCTGCAGCGCACCGAGCAGGTCGTCCCCGTTGTCGACGGCCGCGACCGTCTCGATGCCCTCGTCGGCGAGCAGGCGGGTCACCCCGGCCCGCAGCAGCACGGCGTCCTCGGCGATGACTACCCGCATCCGGCCCCCAAGCTCGTGGATGAACGGGGTCCAGCCTATTCACCACTGGCAGGGCAGGTCAGCCCGGATCACGGTCGGCCCGCCCACCGGGCTCACCACGGTGATCACGCCGTCGATCGTCGCGGCGCGGTCGGCCAGGCCGGCCAGCCCGCCGCCGGGACGCACCTCCGCGCCCCCGTGGCCGTTGTCGGTGATCTCGACGACGACGTGGTCGTCGGTCCGCCACACCTTCACTTCCGCTTCGGACGCTCCGGAGTGCTTCGCGATGTTCGTCAGCGTCTCGCCGACGATGAAGTACGCCGTCGTCTCCACCGCGGCCGGCGGGCGCGGCTCGACGTCCACCGAGACGTCCACCGGGATCGGCGACTTCGCCGCCTGCGCCGACAGCGCCGCGTCCAGCCCCCGGTCGCCGAGGACGGCCGGGTAGATGCCGCGCGCCAGGTCCCGCAGCTCCGACACGGCCAGTTTCGCGTCCGAGTGCGCCTCGTCGATCAGGTCCCGCACCAGCTGCGGATCCTGGTCGAACTTCGACTTCGCCCGGCCCAGGCTCATCGCGACGGCCACCAGCCGCTGCTGCGCACCGTCGTGCAGGTCACGCTCGATGCGACGGCGTTCGGCTTCGGCCGCGTCCACACCCCGGGCCCGCGACGCCTGCAGCCGCTCGGCCTTCTGCTCCAGCCGCTTCGTGCGGTCCGGCCCCAGCAGCGCCAGCGCCAGCTCGCCGTGGAGCCAGCCGAGCCACGGCGTCACCCAGATCGCCATCGGCAGCAGCACGATCGACGCCAGCGCGATCGTGAACTCCACGCACGCCAGCGGGAAGGCGACCATGAGGTACGCCAGGTCACGCCAGGTCGTCGGATCGCTCAGCCGGACCATCCACCGCCGCAGCAGCGGCTGCCCTTCTTCATACGGCCGCCGCTGCACCGGCGGCAGCGGCACCCGCAGCATCGTCCCCAGCCAGCTCCGCTCGCGGTCGCCGGACCAGCGGACGAAGCTCGTCGTCGCCAGCAGGATCGGGAACCCGACCCAGATCACCGCCGTGGACACCCCCACCGCGATGCCGACCACGATCAGCACGAACTGCAGAAGCCGGAAGACGAAACTGGCGATCATGTAGAGGATCGTGCGAGCCGGGTGCGGCCGCGGGTGTTCCAGCTGTTGCGCCTCGGTCATCCCGCCACCAGGTTCTTCTCTTCCGCGTCTTCCCACCAGCGCTCCATCCGGCGGCGCTGCGCCACCGTCGGCCCCAGCAGCGCGTACGCCAGCCGGGCGTGCGTACCCGCCAGCGCCTTGGTCAGCGCCACCGACAACGCGGCGAACAACACCCCGAGCGCCGCCCACGGTAGCGCCTCCACCGTCGAGTCCACGGTCACCCACGGCACCTCCCAAGCCGGGAAGCGGTACTCACCGCCCGGCAGCCACCGGAAGTAGACCGGCAGGCCCACGAGCGCCAAGCTCGTCGCCCAGAACGTCGTCACCAGCACGAACTCGACCAGGCCCACCGGGAAGAGGAGGGCGAAGTAGGCGAGGTCCCGCCAGGTCGACAGGTCCTTCAGCCGCCCCTTCCACCGCGCGGCCTGCTTCCCGGCGGGCAGCGGCAGATACGGAAGATCGATGTAGCGGTCCAGCAACGCGTAGACCCGCGCCCGCTCCAGCCGCGCGGCCCCCCGCACGGCGAGCACGACGGCAGCGAGCAAACCCACCCCGACCCACACCACCGCGGTCCCCGCCCCAGCCGAGACGAAGACGGTGAGGAACGCGAACGCCAGCACCCCCAGCGGCAAGTTCATCAGCAAGAACACCACCGAACCACCGAACGGGGGATCCCGCCTCTCGCTCACCATGACCGCACTCCCTTCACCGGACCCCAGCATCGCGCTTCCACGCCGGGCGCAACATGGTGCGAGCGGGCATCCCGGCGGTAGGGCTGACCCCACCCCACCCGGACCAAAGCAGTGGACCTTGGCGTTATGATGGTGAGGTTGTCCCGACAAGGGGGTGAACGGTTTCGACTTTGGACGTTGATTCAGGAGAAGCGTGCCGGTGCAGGCGAGAGACCACCGTAAGCGTCATCGCAACCAAATAAGCGCCGACTCCAGTCAGCGCGAGTTCGCCCTCGCCGCCTGAGCGAGTGCGACTCTGTCGGCCCGGGTTCGCCTCCGGCCCGGGTACCGGCATCAGCTAGGAGGCTCAGCGACTGTCCCGGCCACGGGGAACAGTCGTGAAGCAAACAGTGGCTGGGCTCGTCACCTCAGCTTGTTCGCGTGATTGAGGGAGCCAAGCAGAGACGTAGCGGACTGCGCACGGAGAAGTCCTGTTGATACGCCAGAGGACCCGGGTTCAATTCCCGGCACCTCCACTACGAGAAGGCCCACGCCCCTTCGGGGCTGGGCCTG
>NZ_JBHVXZ010000197.1:0-12292 GCF_042881395.1 Amycolatopsis sp. NPDC058278
GATTGGCGGGAAGGATGGGATGTACCGCAGCCCGTCACCACCCGAGAAGGCCCCATGAACGGATCGACCCTGCAGAAGACCGCCGCCGACTGCGCGGAGGAACTTCCCGGAGCTCGGCTGGAGCACCCCTTCGGCCCCGACTGGGAAGTCTTCAAGGTCCGCGGCAAGGTGTTCATGCTGATGACCGAAGTCCCGGGGCGCCCCGTCGTGATCCTCAAGGCCGACCCCGGCGAGGCCCTCGCCCTGCGCGAACGCAACAGCCACATCACCCCCGGCTACCACATGAACAAGAAGCACTGGATCACGCTGGAGGCCGGGGAAGACGTCGACGAGACGCTGGTCGAGGAGCTCGTCACCGACTCCTACTTGCTCGTGGTCTCGCACCTGTCCAAGGCCGAGCAGCCTGTCGACCCGCACACCTACGGCAGCGGCACGCGGGCGGCTCGGTGAGCGCGGCCGGTGACCGGCTCCAAGACGCCGCACGCGCCACGGCCCTCGCGCTGCCCGGGACGGACCACGGTTACCCGTTCACCGAGCACTTGGACGTGTACAAGGTGGCGGGCAAGGTGTTCCTGATCGTCACCGACGACCCGGACGACCAGATCATCACGGTCAAGTGCGAACCCGAACACGCCCGCGCGCAAGAACGTGGCTATGCCACGATCACACCGGGCCGCTATCTCGACAAACGGCATTGGATCTCGTTGGGGCCGGGCCCCGGCATCACCGCGCGACTGGTCGTCGACGCGGTCGAGAATTCCTACGACCTGGTCGTCGAGCAACTGCCGCGACGCGACCGCCCAGAGGCTCGATGAGCGCCGCGAGCCTTCCCGCCGGCGGCTGAGCCCCACGCTCGTCCGTGTCCCGTGCAACGCTGGCCACGCCCGCACACGTCCCGTCTCCGACCCGGGAGTCCGATGGAACCGATCCTGCCGCCAGTGATCGACTCGGGCCTGGCTGCGCGAACTTCAGGGGGCACTGGCCGAGGAGCTCGATCGCGACATTGCTCGCCGCGTTCTTCATCGCCGGCTACAGCGCGATGCTGGTGGAGACCGCACGCCGCCGCATCGCAGGCGAACCGACGAACACCGTCGTGCAGGATCCCAGGTCGTCTCGTCGTCCCACTGCTCGCCGATCTTGACGAAGCCGTAATGCGATGCCAGCTGGCAGGCCGGGTTGTCGGGGCTGATGGTGACCCGGACGGTGCGGACTCGTGAGTCGTCGGCGGCTCGGCGCAGCAGGGCTTCCAGCGCCGCGCGGGCGTAGCTTCGGCGCCGGTGTACCGGTTCGACGGCGTAGCCGATCTCCACCGTCCCCGGCGCGACTGGGATGCATCATCGGCCGGTACCGGTCGCAGACCAAGATCGCTGACGTCGACCTCGAGATCGGGTGTGAACACCTCGTTGAACCGTTCGTAGCGGCCGGCGTCACAGAGGTGACCGTGGAGGGCGATCACCTCATGAATTTCCAGACGGTCGCCGACGCTCCTCCCCAACCCCCGTTCACTGGGTGCCGCCTTGGCCGAGGCCAGCAGCGCGACAGGACATGTCGCACTCTCCGCGCATGAGCGCGCGTCGGGCACCGTGCGATCAGCGGCTACCCGTTGCACCGCGTGTTCTACGGCCGTCTACAGCGCGAGCATCGCCGTGGTGACTTCGGCGGCTGCCGCGTCGGGGATCGCGGTGGCGGCCTGGTCGAGCACGAGCAACCGCGCGCCGGGGATCTCTCGCGCGAGCGCCTCGCCGTTGCCGACCGGGAAGAACCGATCGTGGCGGCCGTGCACCACGAGCGTCGGCATCGCGAGCTGGGGGAGTCGCTCGCGCCAGCGTGGCCGGCAGTCCAGCCTGGAGAACACCGTGCCTAGCTGGTTGGCCATCTGGATCGCGGGCTCGGTGCCCGGCGTGCGGTCGAAGACGCGCCCGGCCCTCGTGCGGGCTGCAGCGGGGTCGTCGCCGAGGATCGCCGCCGCGGCGGCGGCGCGCTCCGCGACGGCGGCGCGGTCGGACCAGTCCGGTGTCGGTAGTGCAAACAGCTGACCCATCGTGGCCGCGTCGTGGTCGGGAAGGTCGTCGTCGACCGGGCCGGGCGCGACAGGCCGGGTCCCGGCGAGGGTGAGCGCCGAGAACGCGCCTGGGTGGTCCAGCGCGGCGACCTGGGCGACCATCCCGCCGACGCCGATGCCCGCCAGGTGCGCCGGCCGGTCGTCGAGGCCGTGGGCGAGGGCGGCGGCGTCGGCGGCGAGGTCGCGCAGTGTGTACGCCGGTGCCTCGGGGTCGACGGTCGTCGACGTGCCGGAGTCTCGCAGGTCGTAGCGCACGACGTGGCGTCCGCCGTCGGCGAGCGCCGCGCACAGCGCGTCGGGCCAGGAGAGCATGGTCGGGCCACCGACGAGTAGGACCACCGGCGCCGCCGGGTCGCCGAAGCGCTCCAACCCGAGCCTGACGCCATCGGGCGCGCGAAACGAGAGGACCGTCGATCGCATCGTCAACCTCCAGAACAGCCGCGGGAACGTGGCACGCGCGCCACGTTCCCGCATCAGCCGAGTTATCCGGTCGTAGGACGACGAACGGGATTGCCGTGGCACGACACTGGCGACCAAGTTCGCGCCTGCTGGGCGAACATCCCGTCATCGGCATGAGCGCGCGTCCGGTCATCCGCCGTCGACCGGCTCGCGGCATTACGGGACGTTCAGCTGTCCCTTGACTGCCTGCCCGACCTCGCTTGATGCGGCGTTAGACCTCGCCGCGGTCTTCGTGCTCTCGTTGCTCGGCGTCGAAGCCGGCTTGGTAGAACTCATCCTCGCGGCGCCGGTCCCGCGCCCGCTCACGGCGGCGCAAGGCAGCACTGTCGTCGTCGGGCTGGTCGGCGAAGCGGCCGGCGACTCCTGCCACCGGCTTCGGTGACGACTTCACGGCCGCCACGACGACCATGATGATGGCTGACCACAAACACAGCCCGGACAGCACGGCTTTGCCCAGCGCAGCCATGATCAGAGCGCCGGCCACCAGGCTGCCGATCCAGATGTATTTTCGCGACCGTTTCCTCGGTGGCATCGATCTCTTTCTTGTCGTGGCCAAGTCGACCAGGGGCGGCACCGCTCCGAGGTTGGCCAGCCGGTTGATACCTCAAGCAGTCGCTTCCCCTCCCTGCCGCGTTACCCGGCTCGAAGGCTGATGTCCAGCTCATCGCGCTCAGCAGCACGAGCGCGCCATGCGCGCTCTCCCCGGCCAGCCGAGCTCATTGCGCGCCATCACAGGCGACTCAGGACCGTCCGATCCTGGGCGATCGGCGCGATCACGATGATCAGGTTGGCCGTTGCGTTCGCTGGTTTGTCCAAGAGTTCTTGGTGGACTTTTCTGGTCACCGCTGGCTGGCGAAGAAGTCGAGCGTCAACGGATAGGCCCGTTTCGCGGAAGTGTTGTGGTCCACGCGGCCCAGGTCGGTGATAGGCGTCGTGACACCCCGGCCCTGGAATGCTTCCTGGCACTGGGTGGAGTTGCCGATCGGGACCAGTTCGTCGCCTCCGGTAGCGGCGAACAGCCGGACGGCGGCATGTGGTGTCCACCCGGTACACGACCTGTCACTGGCCCGCGCCGCGTGCAGCACGGGGCCGGTCGGGCGCCGGAGTTGCTGGACCGCCCAGTCGGTGAGCAGGTCCGCTGGGGTGTCGGGCAGATTCGCGGCGATGTTAAGCCCTGAGTGCATGCCGTCGAAGAGGCCTTCCACGACCGTGTCGTACGGCGCGCGGAATGCTCGGGAAGGCTGGCCGTAGATGGTGTACAGCCGGTTCATGGCCGTCAGGTAGTAGGCGGTGGAGATCGTGGCGAGTTTGGGCACGATCGTTCCGTCCAGAGCTCGGGGGAATTGGGTGCCGAACAGGTCGTAGATGCCGCTGACACCGGCGATGGCGCGGACGGAGAAGCGTGGATCGGCGCCCTCCTGCAGGGCGCGGCCGAGTGCCATGGCGGCCGGTCCACCTTGGGAGAACCCAGTGAGCAGCATCCGGCGGTCCAGCGTACGGCCCGTCCGGCGCACGAAGGTGTCCGCTGCACGCAGCATGTCCACCGACGCGCTGGTTTCCGTCGGGAGGTCGAGGTAGGGATGCGGGCCGTCGCCGGTGCCCAGACCGAGGTAGTCGGGGGCGACGGTGGCGTAGCCGGCCGCCGCGAACGTGATCGGGGCGAGCCTGTTGGTATCCGAGTTCACCGAACCGGCTTCCGCCTTGGCGGCGATGGTTCCGTGCTGGAAGCCGACCGTCGGGAGCCGGTGCCCGCCACCACGGGGCAGGGCCACGGCACCACTGGCGGTGATCAGCCGCCCGTCCGTGCCAGTGGTCCGATACTCCAGCCGGTAGGCGTCCACCCCGTGACGGACCGATCCGGTGTCGATTCCGTGCCCGGCGAGCAGTTCGGTCACCTGGGCCGGCGTCAGGCCTGTGATCGGCACGGCCGAGAGCAGCTCCCCCCTTCCGGCTGGGCCGGCCTGCGCAGGGGAAGCCGCGGTCGTGACCAGCCCGATGAGGCCGGCCGACATCGTTACGACCAGGATGGTTTTGATCATGGATCGAGGCTAGGAGTCCGGTGTCGCATGATCGATCCGGTAGGCCCCCGTAATCAGGGTGGGGCTAGCCGGATAAGGCCGCGCGCTGGTGACGCCAGCGCGGAGCCGGATGGCTGGTCGCCGGTCTCCGGCGGCAGCGTGAGGGCGAGGAAGACCTGCTGGCCCGACGCGCGCCGAGCGCGAGGGCTTGGCTCAGCTCGGTGAGGTTGAAGGTCGTGGCGCCGCGTCGACCTGACAAGGTTGCACCATGCAGAACAGCGACGACGGAGTTCCGGCAGGCAACGTCACCTTCCGATTGGCTGATGCCGGCATGCGCCCGGTGGTTGAACAGTTGGGACAGCTCGAACGGCATGACTTGTCGCGGTTGACGGGAGACCTGCCGGGACCTGAGGGGCTGTTCGACTTCCCGCGACTGTCGCGGTTCTTCACTGACGCAGACCACGATGCCTATCTGATCTACTCAGACGGACGGCTCGCGGGCTTTTGCCTGATACGCCCCTTCGAGGGCGCGGCCACATTCATCCACGCGTTCTTCATCGTTCGGGCTCTACGGCGTCAGGGCGTCGGGCTGGCTGCCGCCACCGACCTCATGCGGTCACGTCGGGGACGCTGGGCGATCGCCTTTCTGGAGGAAAACGCACCGGCAGCACGTTTCTGGAGGCAGGTAGCAGCCGAGGTCGTCGGCGAGAACTGGACTCAGGAACTCCGTCGCCATCCGGACGGTGTTCATACCTTTACCTTCATCCACGTTGATGTCGACCAGGACGGGCGCATTCCGCACTGACCGCATCCACCGACGCCGGCCGCACGCACATCGGCTACTTGAGACTGGGCGGCAGGACCGGGTCCGGCCAGACTGTGGTCCAGGTGCTCGGTGAGTCGCTCCCGCATTGCGGCTGCCCGCCGGTGTCATTGGTGTGGCTCTCTCATGGCATGCGTCTCGCCGGGCACCGTGCGAGGAGTGGCCGGAAAATTCGGCACGGACCAGATCGGCATGGCGTTACTCGGGGTGGTGAGGGGCCTTGACACTGCTCACGGCGTCGGGCTATTTCCTGACTCGGTAGTACATTGCGACGACGCGGTGCGGAGGGGATGCCGGTGCCTGTCCCCCGTGCCCGCGCCGCGCCGTCGGCTGGGTCAGGTGACGACGATCTTCCCCGTGCTCTGCGGGTAGATCGGGTCGTTGTAGAAGAACTCGCCCTTCTTCGCGAAGGTGTGCTTGAAGGATTGCCCCGGCATCAGGGTGCCGCTGTCGAACTCGTACTCGAAGAACGACACCGCGCCGTGGGCGGAGGCGTTGCCCGGTGGATTGACGAACGTGATCTCCGTGCCTATGGGGACGGTCAGGTGCTGGGGTGCCATGGCGGTCTGCGCGATCGTGTTCTCCTGGGCGCCCGGTGCCCCGGCGGCGGTGTCCCAGACGCGGCCGAGGGTGACCGTGTTGTGGGCGGCCGCGGCGGTGACCGCGGCGGCGCGGATCTGGTTGCGCTTCGACGGGGGAGTCGGCGCGGGCGCCGGCGCGACCTTCCCGCCGAGCTTGAACGCCCAGAGGTGGTCGCCCTTCGGGATGTCGGGGTAGGGCAAGCCGTTGCCTCCGGCGAAGACGGCGAGGTACTGCTCGCCGTCGATCTGGTAGCTGATCGGACTGGTGTGGACACCCGCGCCGCACTGGAACCGCCACAGCTCGCGTCCGTCGACGTCGTTCATCGCCAGCAGGTTCCCGTCCGGGCCGCCCTGGAACATCACACCGCCGTCGGTGGTCAGGATGCCGTTGCCGTGCGCCAAGGACCACTCACCGTCCTTGCTCCACACCAGCTTGTTGGTGCGCGGGTCGACCGCGGCGAGGCCGCCGGCGAAGTACTCGCCGTACGGACGCGCGGTGTTGACCCGGCCGCCGATGGTGTTGGAATAGGCGGAGTTGACGAGACCGTAGCCGACGTACACCCAGCCGGTGCTGGGGTTGAACGAGACGTGGGACCAGTCCGCGCCGCCACCGGCGCCGGGGAAGATGATCGTCGCGCGGTCCCAGTGCGTCGCGAACAGGCCGCCGGTGGGGTAGAAGGGCACCGGGCGGGTCGAGTTGTCCAGCCGCGGCTCCTGCGGAACGAACGGGTCGCCTTCCGGGAACGGCTGGGTCGGCGCGGTCTTGTGCCGCGGGTCCTGCGGAACCGGGCGTTCGGTGATGCCCTGGACCGGTCTGCCGTCGGTGCGGTCGAGGATGTAGTACATCCCGACCTTGCTGCCGTAGACGACGACCTTGCGCAGCTTGCCGTCGATGCGCAGGTCGATCAGGACCGGCGCCATGACGTTGTCGTAGTCCCAGATGTCGTGGTGCACGGACTGGAAGTGCCAGCGCCGCTTCCCGGTCTTCGCATCGATCGCGACGATCGTGTTGGCGAAGAGGTTGTCGCCGCCGCGGGTCGAGCCGTTGGTGCGGGGGTAGGGGTTCCCGAAGGTCCAGTAGACGAGCCCCAGTTCGGGGTCGACCGCGGGGTGGATCCACGGTACGGCGCCGCCGGTCTTCCACGACTCGCCTTCCCAGGTGTCGTGGCCGAACTCGCCGGGGCCGGAGACGGCCCAGAAGGTCCAGGCGATCTTCCCGGTCGCGGCGTCGAGGGCGTACGCCCGGCCGCGGGCGCCGGAGGTGCTGCCCTGCATGCCCACGTAGATGAGCCCGTCGGAGTAGACGACCGCGCCGGCGAGGCTGCCGATGCTGCCGCCGCACTGGCCGTTCGCAGGATCGCACGGCTCGGGTGTGCCCTGCGACGCGTCTTCGGTCAGCAGCTGGGTCTTCCACACGACCGCGCCGGTGTTCTGGTCGAGCGCGTACAGGATGTTGGCGCCAGAGGTCGAGAACACCTTGCCCTGGCCCAAGGCCACGCCACGCATGTTGGTCGTTTCCGTGCCGACGGTGGTTTTCCAGCGCACCGCGCCGGTCCGGCCGTCGACGGCGAAGACGTTCTGCTGCGTGGTCTGGACGTAGAGGACGCCGTCCTGCGCGACGATCGTGCTCTGCTGGGCCCGCGACGTGTCCCCGCCTTCGAGGTTGACGTGCCAGGCGCCGCCGAGCCGATGGACGTTCTGGCGGGTGATCTGCCGCAGCGGTGTGTGGTTCTGGTTGCCGAGGTCGCCGCCCACCTTGGTGAAGTCCCGGCCCGGCTTGCCGAAGGCCTCGGGCTGGCGCGGGGTGTCCACTGTGGTCGGTGCGGCGGCGGCCGGCTGGGCCGCGAGCACGGTGCCCGCCACGGCGGCTCCTGTCGCACCGGTCAGGAATTTGCGTCGATCCATCGGCTGAGCCTCTCTTCGTTGAGGAAACGCGCGCTGCGACGAGATGAGCCAAGCGGCTAATGGGTCCATCTAGTGGTACTCTCGGACCGCTCGACGGGTGAGTCTAGGGCGGCGTCCGGCGAGTCACAAGAGTGTTCGCCTCTTGTTCCGGCCGCGGCTGCCGGGGTACGGTCTCGGAACGCTAGGCGGACCGTTAGGACCGCTCTGCGGACCAGAGATCCGTGACTCGAAGAGGAGTGCCGGTATGCCTTCTGTTGTGGAAACCGTTGCGGTGCAGGGGGACGAGCGAGTCCTCCCGTTGTGGTCGGAGCCCGTGGTCGAGTGCTACGAGACCCGCCCGGAGGTCACCGCGTACGCCGGCGAGAGCGGGCCGTGGCGGGCCCGCTGAGCCGGGCGGAGCTGTCCGACGCCCTGCTCCGCCTCGAAAAGCGCTACTGGGCTCACCACCCGTTCCACCTCCGGCTGCACGAAGGGGGCTGCACCCCGGCGGACCTGCGCCGGTGGGTGGCCAACCGCTGGTACTACCAGAAGTGCCTGCCGCAGAAGAACGCCGCGATCATCGCGGCCTGCCCGCTGCCCGAAGTCCGCCGTGTCTGGGTGGACCGCATCGTCTTCCACGACGGAGCGAACCCGGGCGAAGGCGGCCTGGAACAGTGGCTGAGCCTGGCAGAAGCTGTCGGGCTGAGCAGGGCGGAGGTGCTCGACGAGCGGCACGTGCTGCCCGGCGTCCGGTTCGCCGTCGACGGCTACCTGCACTTCTGCCGCACCAAGCCGTGGATCGAAAGCGTCGCGGCGGCCTGCACCGAACTGTTCTCGCCGGGGCACATGACCGATCGCGTCAACGCCTGGCGGGAGCACTACGACTGGATCCGGTCGGAGGGCTTCGCCTACTTCGACCGCCGGATCCCCGCCGCCCGCGAAGACAGCGCCCTGACGCTGCGCCTGGTGCTCGACCACTGCGTCACCGCCGACCAGCAGGAGGCCGCGATCCGGGCGCTGACCTTCAAGTGCGACGTGCTCTGGGCCGTGCTCGACGCGGTGGACTACGCGGGGGCGTCATGACGGTGACCGCCGAGAGCCGCCTCGGACTGCGCCCCGGCGTGCGGATGGAGTTCGACCCCGTCCGCGGTCGTCCGGTGCTGCTGTTCCCCGAAGGAGTGCTGCTGCTCAACGAGACGGCGATGGCCGTGCTGTCCCGGTGCGACACGCGGCGTTCGGTGGCGGAGGTCGTCGACGACCTCGCCACCGAGTACGCCGGCGTTTCGGCCGGCTCGGTGCTGCGGACGCTGGCGGACTTCGCGAACCGTGGCCTGGTGGGGGAGCCACCGGACGCCCGGCCGGCGCCGGTGTCCCCGAAGCCGTCGGCGGTACCGGTGGAGCGCCGTTCTCCGGTGCCCCTCGGCCTGCTGGCCGAACTAACCTACCGGTGCCCCCTGCAGTGCACCTACTGCGCCAACCCGCTCAACCTCGCCGACTACCGGGACGAACTCGACACGGCCACCTGGCTGGACGTGTTCGCACAGGCCCGTGCCCTCGGTGTCCTGCAGCTGCACCTGTCCGGTGGGGAACCCGGCCTGCGCCGCGACCTCGTCGATCTGGTCGCGGCCGCGCACCGGCTCGGCTTGTACACGAACCTGGTCACCAGCGGGATCTCGCTGAACGCCACGAGGGTCGCCGGGCTCGCCGAGGCCGGTCTCGACCACTTCCAGCTGTCCCTGCAGGACGCCGAGGCGGCCCCCGCCGACCGGATCGCCGGCCGGGCGGCGCACGAGCGCAAGCTCGCCGTCGCCGAAGCGGTCCGCGCAGCCGGGCTGCCGCTGACCATCAACGTGGTGCTGCACCGCGGCAACGTCGGGCACATCCCGGCGATCGCCGAGCTGGCCGGCCGCCTGGGCGCGGACCGGTTGGAACTGGCCCACACGCAGTTCTACGGCTGGGCCCTGCGCAACCGCGCCGCGCTCATGCCCTCGCGCGAGCAGGTCGAGCGGGCCGCCCGGGACGTCGCCGGCGTCCGGGAGCGGTACGGCTACGAGGTCGTGCACGTCGCCGCCGACTACTACGACCCGCGCCCGAAACCGTGCAACTACGGCTGGGGCGCGCGACAGCTGACGGTGACCCCCAATGGGCACGTGCTGCCGTGTCTGGCCGCGGAGACGTTGCCGGGGCTGGAGATTCCTTCGGTGCATTTGGATCCGCTCGAGCGGATCTGGCACGAGTCGCCGGCCTTCCGGAAGTTCCGGGGTACGGACTGGCTGCCGGACCCGTGTGGGAGCTGTGCCCTGAAGGAAATCGACTTCGGGGGCTGCCGCTGCCAGGCTTATCAGCTGACCGGCGACGCGACCGTGACCGACCCCGTCTGCGACCTCTCGGAACACCACGACCTGGTGCTGGACGGCGTCGCGCGCCTGACGCCGGAGCCCGCGGTACCCCGGCGGATGCTGTGAAGGTCCGCTTCCTCGGCACGGCCGCCGGTGGCGGGGCACCGCAGTGGAACTGCGGGTGCCGCGTGTGCGAGGGCGCTCGTGCCGCGGGTGTCTCGCGCACCCAGGACAGCGTGGCTGTCAGCGGGGACGGCCACGCGTGGTACCTCGTCAACGCCTCCCCGGACCTGCGGGCGCAGCTGCTCGCCACCCCCGAGCTGCGTCCGCCCGCGGGCACCCGGGACGTCCCGATCCGCGGCGTCCTGTTCACCAGCGCCGAACTCGACCACACCCTGGGGCTGCTCAGTCTGCGTGAAGCTGCCGAGCTGGACGTCTACGCGACCGAGTGGGTGCACGAAGCGCTCACGACCGCCTTCCCGCTGCAGGCCGTCCTGTCCGGCTACACCCGGGTGCGGCGGCACGATGTCCGTGACGGCGAGTCGATCGAACTGATCGGGGGCCTGCGGGTCACCGCCACCGTGCTCAGTGCCAAGCGGCCCCGGTATGCGGGCGCGCTGGCACCGGGGGACTCGGTGTGCGCTTACCGGTTCGACGCCGAAGGCCGGTCCTTCGTGTACGCACCCGGACTCGCCGCCTGGAGCCCGGAGTTCGAGAAGGCGATCGCCGGCGCGGACGTCGTCGCCCTCGACGGCACCTTCTTCACCGAAGACGAGATGGGGGCGACCCGCCCGGCGTCGGGCATGGGACACCTCGCCGTGCGGGAGCAGCTCCCGCTGATCGAGGCCCACCCGGGGCCGCGGTACCTGTTCACCCACCTCAACAACACGAGCCCGCTCGTCCTGCCGGACACCCCGGAGCTGGCCGAAGTCGTCGCCGCGGGTGCGGACGTGGCCGCCGACGGCCTCCTGCTCGAGCTGTAGCTCGCCTTCCCCCACAGACCCCGGGGCACCGCTGTGCCCGGAGAAAGGTCGGAACCACCATGAAGAGATCAACGACGTTGCTGACGATGTTCGGCAGCGCGGTGACCGCGGCGCTGACCACGGCCGCCGTCATCGGGATGCCCGCCTCGGCGCACGACGGGGGCCGGCAGGGCGCCCAGAACCTCGGCAGCCCCGACTACGGCGTCTGCCGCGGCCTCGACCCGCGCTGCTACCACGACTGGGGCAACTTCGACCTGAGCAAGGGCGTGAAGGTGCTCGTCTACTCGCGCACCGCCGGCCCGCGCCACGCGAACCTCGGCCCGGCGCTCGCCCCGGGCCTCAACCCACCGCGGACCGCGGCGAACGTCGCGCAGAACGGGCTCGTCGAACTGGGCAAGAAGAACGGGTTCGCCGTCGACTGGACCGAAGACGTCACCCAGCTCGCCAGCCCGAGCACGCTGTTCAAGTACAACGCCGTCATCTTCATGAGCACGACGCGAGACACGCTGGACGACTCGGCACAAACCGCGTTGCGGCAGTACATCCGGGGTGGCGGTGGGTTCGTCGGCATCCACAACGCCTTCGGGACCGAGTACAACTGGCCGTGGTACGAGGGTCTGCTGGGCGGCGCGAACTACTACGACCACGGCCCCGCGCAAGCCGGCGTGGTGCAGACGGTGGACCGCAACGACGTGTCCACGAAGGACCTGCCGAACCGATGGGCCTTCACCGACGAGTGGTACAACCTGGTGCCGTTCCCCAGCAACGTGCGCTTCCTGGCGAAGGTCGACGAGAAGTCGCTCGCGCAGGGCGTGGAGGGCTCGATGGGTCATCCGGGCCACGGGAACGACCACCCGGTGGCCTGGTGCCAGTACTACGACGGCGGTCGGTCCTGGGTGACCACCCTCGGCCACGAGAGCTGGGCGTTCACCAACACGTCCACATCGGATGGTGCGGCGTACTTCCAGACGCTGATCGCGAACGGCATCAAGTCCGCGGCAGGTGCGGCTCCGTTCTGCCGTTGAGTCCCCGTGCGAGACGCGCGGCCGGGCGGTTGCCGGCCGGGCGGGTCGGGGGGGGCCCGTCAACCCGGGGTTGATGTGGCGGGCCAGCGGGGCGTGGGGCAGCGGGGGGGGGGTGGCG
>NZ_JBHVXZ010000198.1:0-12272 GCF_042881395.1 Amycolatopsis sp. NPDC058278
GGGTGGCGCGGCGCCACTGGCGCTGGGGCCCTACCGCGGGCTGCTGGTGGCGGGCGGGGTGCTCAGCACCCTCGGGAGCTTGATCGGGCTGGTCCAGCCGGTGGTGACCAAGCAGCTCATCGACTCGCTCTCCGACAGCAAGGCGGTGACCGGTCCGATCATCCTCCTGACCGGAGCCGTGCTGCTCGGCGCGCTGATCAGCACGGTCGGCTCGTACCTGCTCGGGCGCAGTGCCGAATCGGTGGTCCGCGACTCCCGGCGCCGCCTGGTCGGCCGGATCCTGTGGCTGCGCATCCCGCAGACGGCCAAGTTCCCGCCCGGTGACCTGATGTCCCGGGTCACGGCGGACACGACGCTCCTGCGGGAGGTGGCGAGCCAGGCCCTG
This sequence comes from Amycolatopsis sp. NPDC058278, assembly GCF_042881395.1. Lineage (NCBI taxonomy): Bacteria > Bacillati > Actinomycetota > Actinomycetes > Pseudonocardiales > Pseudonocardiaceae > Amycolatopsis > Amycolatopsis sp. NPDC058278. The sequence goes on from NZ_JBHVXZ010000198.1 coordinate 386, forward strand.
GTGGACTCGGGCCGGGGCCTGCTGATGTTCATCGCCATCCTCACGATGATGTTCCTGATGGATCCGATCCTGGTGCTGGTGACGCTGGGCGTGCTGGTCTTCGCCGGCATCCTCATCGGACTGGTGGTGCCGTTCTTCGCGCGGTACAACGAGCGCGTCCAGACGGCCGTCGGCGAGATCAGCAGCACCCTGGAGCGGTCGCTCGGCGCCTTCCGAATGATCAAGGCGGCCGGGCTGGAGCCGCGGGAGGAGGCCAGGGCCGTCGACGCGACGACCACGGCGTGGAAGTACGGCGTGCGGCTCGCCTGGCTGCACGGGCTGGTCGGCGCCTGCGCCACGCTGGCGATCCACGTGTCGTTCCTGGCCGTCCTGGGCATCGGCGGCGCCCGCGTCGCGACCGGGCAGATCGAGATCGGCACGCTGGTGGCCTTCCTGCTGTACCTGTTCTACCTCCTGGAACCGGTCGGTTCCCTGCTCGAGGCGGCGTCGAACCTCAGCGCGGGACTGGCTTCCGCGCGGCGGATCCGCGAGGTGCAGCAGCTCGAGGTCGAGCCGAAACCCGAGGCCGAGCTGGCCCGGATCGCCAACGGGAACGGCTTCGCGGGTGGCGGCCCGGCGAACAAGGAGCCGGCGTCGGTCAGCTTCCGGGAGGTGGCCTTCCGCTACCCGGGGACCGAGCCGCTGGTGCACCAGGAGGTGACCTTCGAGGTGCCGCCCGGCGGGATCACCGCGCTGGTGGGCCCTTCGGGAGCGGGCAAGTCCACGGTTTTCGCGCTGCTGGAACGGTTCTACGAACCGGACGGCGGCCGGATCCTGCTGGACGGCCACGACGTCCGGGACTGGCCGTTGTACCTGCTGCGGGCGGCGATCGGCTACGTCGAGCAGGACGCCCCGGTGCTCGCCGGCACGCTGCGCGAGAACCTGCTGATCGGCGTCCCGCACGCCGAGGAGGCGGACATCGAGCGGGTGCTGCAGCGCACCCGGCTCGACCGGCTGGTCGCAAAGCTCCCGGACGGCATCGACACGGCCGTCGGCCACCGGGGGAACACGCTGTCCGGCGGCGAGCGGCAGCGGGTCGCGGTGGCACGGGCGCTGCTGCGGCGCCCGCGGCTGCTGCTGCTCGACGAGGTGACCTCCCAGCTGGACGCGGTCAACGAGCTGGCGCTGCGCGAGACGGTCGCCGAGGCGGCCCGCGAGCTCACCGTCGTCGTCGTGGCGCACCGGCTGTCCACTGTGGTGCAGGCCGACCGGATCGTCGTGCTGGACGCGGGGAGGGTGCGCGCGGTCGGCACCCACCACGAGCTGATCAAGAACGACCCGCTGTACAACGAGCTGGCGACCACCCAGCTGCTGGTGTCCGACAACGCGGAGCAGACCGCCGTGGGGTGAGAGCGAGCCGGCCGAAGCCCACCGGAGGGATACCTCCGGTGGGCTTTCGGTGTGTCCGGGTGGACTGGATGGTGGTGAATCGCTGCGGTCCCAGCGTCCCGCAAAACGGCCGAACCCACCGGAGGCGGACCTCCGGTGGGTTCGACGTCGGAGCGGTGCGGGGTTACTCGACAAACACCGGAGTCAGCGAAAGCGGAAAATGGACGCGACCGGCCCGGACTTCGACGGGGACGGGCTTGCCCAAGGCGTCCGTCGCCCGCGCGTCGGGCGCGGTCCATGCGCAGTCGAACGGGATCGGCGGTTCGTCTTCGCCGTCGAAGTCGTCACGCCGGTGCCAAGCGACCAGCAGCGGGCCGCGGCCGGACCGGTCCACCTCGAACACGTACCGGTCCTCCCGGCCGGGAACGTCCACCCTGGACACCTGGCGGACGTCGCCGAGGAGCTCGGTCAGCAGCGCCATGGTGTCGCCGGCCGGGTAGCGGCGGCCGAGCCGTCCGTCCTCGTAGTCCACCAGGTTGAACTTGCCGAACAGCAGCTCCATCACCTGGTACGGGTTCCGCGGACCGGGCCGGTCCGGGCCCAGCTGCCAGCACGCCGTCCGGCGCACGCCCGCGGACAGGGCCAGCAGGTTGCGCATCACCAGGTCACGGCAGTTCCAGCGGTGGCGCTTCTCTTCCAGTTCCGGGGGACAGCCGACCATGAACATCTGCAGCAACGGCGGCATGACGGACATCCGCCGGTAGAGCGCGACCATCGCGGGCTCGCCCGTCGCCCGCCACTCCTGCTCCAGGGTGCCGTCCGCCTCGGCCGTCTCGTCCGTCGCCCCGACGCCCGACAACAGACCCGACAGGCGCGGCCTGAGCTGGGGGAGCGCGAACGGGAAGGGACCGTTGTACTCACCGAGCACGACCGGCTTGGCCAGGCCGTGCTCCGCCAGCATCCGGTGCGCGGCCGCCACGATCACCGGGGTCAGGTAGGGGTCGCCGTAGGGGTGGACGTCGAACACGTCGAACCAGGCGCCGCCGCCGGCAACGATCTTCTCGACGTAGGCGACGGCCTCCTCGTCGACCTGCTCACCCTCGACGGGAAGCGCGTCCGGCGGAGCGCCGCCGACGACCACCAGCGCCTGTGGGTCGACCTCCCGCACCACCTGCGAGAAGACCTCGAGGTGACCGAGGTAGTCCTCGGGGGAGCCGGTCCAGAGGAAGTCCACGCACGGCTCGTTGTCGCACTGCCACATCCGGACCTTGCCGCGGCACCGCGTGACCAGCTCACGTACGAACCGCCGGTACTGGGCCAGGTCCAGGGCGGGGGAGGCGGGCAGGGTGGGGTTCGGGTGCCGCGTCGCCCAGGTCGACGTGGAGTACACGGTGACCCAGAGCTCGTCGGAGTCCGTCATCTGGTCCAGCATCGCGTCGACGGCTTCCCAGCTGAACTCGCCCGGCTCCGGCTCGATCTGGGACCAGTACAGGTACATGCGGATGGTGCGGGCCCCCAGCTCCCGCACGACCGGCATGAACACCTCCGGCTCGGTGTGGATCCCGTAGGTGAGCCCGCGGGACACGCCGAGCCGGACGTCCGGCAGCGGTCCGGTTCCCTGGCTACCGGTGGTCATCGTCGCTTTCTCCTCCGCCGCTCAGGTCCGGGCGCGGTGCTCGGACACCAGGTCTTCCAGCTCGCCGACGAAGTCGCTCGGGGCGGGCATGGCCAGCATTTCGTCGCGCAGCCGGACGCTGCCCTCGCGGAAGGCGGGTTCGGCCAGCAGCCGGACGAGGTGATCGCGGACCAGGTCCCCGGTCGCCTCGTTCGAATGGATCGTCAGCCCGGCTCCCTGGCCGGCGAGCGAGGCGGCCAGCCGTGGTTCGTCGAAGTGGACCGGGAGCGCCAGCTGGGGCACCGCGTTCAGCGCGGTGGTGCACAGCGTGCCGAACCCGGCGTGGTTGATCACCGCCGAGCAGGTCGGGAGCAGCGCGTGCAGCGGCACGAACGAGACCGCCCGGACGTTGTCCGGCAGCGTGCCCAGCTCGTCCCGCACCTGGTCCGCGATGGTGGCGACGATCTCGATGTCCAGTTCGGACAGTGAGCCGAGGATCTGCTTCAGGTCGACGGTGTAGCCGTTGAAGCGTTCGACGGCGCTCAGCCCGAGGGTGAGCAGCACGCGGGGCCGCTCGGGCGGGCGCCGCAGCCAGTCCGGTACGGTCGCCCGCCCGCCGTACGGGACGTAACGCAGGTCGAGGTAGCGGATCCCGGGCGCCGGCATCCGCAGGGACGCCGGGATCTGCTCGATGGTGAACTGGCCGGTGATCATGTCCTCGGAGAACTCCGCACCGAACCGCTCGGCCTGGCCACCGAGCCAGTTCGCCATCGGATCGTCGCGCCGCTCCGCCGGCTGCCGGTTCATCACCTCGAGGAAGTGGTGCCGGGCCATGCCGAAGACGTCGAGCCCCCAGCTGATCCGGCCGTGCGCGGCACCGGTGGCCTTGGCCGCGATCGCCCCCGCGAAGCTGGTGGGTTCCCACAGGATCAGGTCCGGCTGCCAGTGCCGGGCGAACTTCACCAGCGGGTTGATCATCGGCACGTTCTCCATCTTGTGCCACCAGGTGACGGCGAAGTCGTACCCCTTGTTCAGGTAGGTCCAGATCCGTTTCCGGGGCACGTCGACCACGTCGTAGGGCTTCGGGAACCCGGCACGGGCGGCCGCGAGCTTCTCGGGCTCGATGCCGAGTACGCGGTACAGGCCGTGGTCCCGGCCGACCGGGACCGCCGTCAGCCCGGCCTCGGTGACGACGTCGTTCAGCCCGGGCTGGCTGGCCACCCGCACCTCGTGGCCCGCGGCGCGCAGGGCCCAGGCCAGCGGGACCATGCCCAGGAACATGATCTTCTCGGGGTAGGTCACGAAGAGCACGCGCACGGGTTTCCGTCCTTCGAGGTCGGTGAGCGGGACCGCGGTCAGCCGCGGTACTTTTCGGCGAGCTCGGCCAGCTCGCCGACGATGTCGCCGGGGGCGGGCATCCCGAGGATCTCCGCGCGCAGCCGTCCGACGCCGTCCCGGTAGGACGGTTCCGCCAGCAGGGTGCCGACCGCCTCGCGGACCGTGGGCCCGGTGGCGTCGGAGGGCTCCGTGCACAGGCCCCCACCCAGCTCGGCGAGCCGGCGCGCGGTGTACCACCCGTCCGCCTGGTCCGGCAGGATCAGCTGCGGCACGCCGGAAACGGTGGCGGTGGCCATGGTCCCGGCGCCGGCGTGGTGCACGATCACCGAGCACGTCGGGGCGAGCACGTGCAGCGGGGCGTAGGCGACCACCCGCGCGTTGTCCGGGACGCGGGTCAGCTTGTGCTGCTCGCTTTCGGCGATGGTGGCCACGACCTCGGCGTCCAGGTCGGCCAGCGAGTCCAAAATGGACTGGACGTCGACCATGTAGCCGCCGAAGCTCTCCGACGAGGTCAGGCCGAGCGTGATGGCGACCCTCGGCCGGGTGGGCGGCTCCCACAGCCAGGACGGGACGACGGCGGGACCGCCGTAGGGGATGTAGCGGACGGACACCGAATGCAGGCCGGTTTCCACGCGCTGGGACGGCGGGAGCTGCTCGACGGAGAACTGACCCGTGGTCATGTCCTCGGAGAACTCGGCTCCGACCTTCGTGGCCTCGTCGCCGAGCCAGGCGGCCAGCGGGTCGTCGCCGCGCTCGTCCGGGCGCGCGGCCCGTTCCCGCACGTACCGGGTGCGCCAGCGGCCGTAGAAGTCCAGCCCCCACAGGAACCGGCCGTGCGCCGCCCCGCACGCCTTCGCCGCGATCGAGCCGGCGAAGCTGGCCTGCTCCCACAGGATCAGGTCCGGCTGCCAGAACCGGGCGTAGTCCACCAGCTCGCCGACCATCGAGTGGTTGGCGTTCCTGGCCGCCTTGACGATCTCGGGGTTGGCGCCGGCCAGGTACTCCCAGGTGACCTCGGCCGGGTCGTCCGGCATGTCGAACGGCGGGAACACCCCGCGGCGGATGCGTTCGTAGCCCGCCGGGTCCAGCTCGGCAAACCGCTTCGTCAGGAACCGGTTCGCCGCCGTCCAGAGGTTGTGGTCGGTGCCGACCGGCACGGCGGTGAGGCCGGCCTGGGTGATCACGCCGGCCAGCTTGGGCTGGCTGGCGACCCGGACCTCGTGGCCGGCCGTGCGCAGCGCCCACGCGAGCGGCACCATGCCGAGGAAGTGGGTTTTCTCCGCATAGGAGACGAACAGGACGCGCATGGCTTTCCTCTCTGGACGACCCGGGCGGGCCGGGCTCGGAACCTCCGGTGCCGCCGGTCAGGGCCGGGGCGCGGAGGCATCGCGGGTCAGCGCGGCGGCCAGGTCTTCCAGCGCCGCGCGCAACGGCACGCGGGCCGACCAGCCGGTGATGTCGTGGAAGGGCGCGGGGTCGCCGACGAAGTCCACCGCGTCGGTCGGGACCGCGCCGCCGGGCGCGCCGACCGGGGTGATCTCCACCGGTGGCTTTCCGGTGTGCTCGGCGGCCACGCGGGCGACGAGGCCGAACAGCTCGGCGATGCTGGTCCCGGTCCCGCTGCCGAGGAGCCAGTGCCGCCCGGCGAGCCGGTCCGCGTGGTCCAGCGCCGCCACGAACGCGCGCGCGGCGTCGTCGACGCAGACGAGGTCCCGCCGGGCCGTCCCGCCGTACCAGAGCGAGAGCGGTTCGCCGGCGAGTGCCCGCCGCATCATGGTGGCCGCCACCCCGCGGTCGAGGGACGGGTCGTCCGTTCCCCGGCTCACCAGGGTGGGCAGCCGGAGGGTGGTGGCGCGCACGACACCCGCCGCCGTGGCGGCTTCGAGCGCGAGCTCGGCAGCGGCTTTCTGGCGGTCGTACGCGGTCTGCGGCACGTCTTGCTCGGTGCCGTCCAGTGTGCCCGCCCCGCCGGTGCCCACCTGCGAGGTCGAGCCGGCGAAGACCACCACCGGCGGCCGGGCGGGGCGGTGGTGCCGGAACACGCCGATCAGGTCGCGCACCAGGCCGGTGTTCACCCGCTCCGCGGCGTCGCCTTCGTCGGCCGCCCGCCAGGTTCGGGCGCCGGTGATGTAGGCGACCAGGTGCACCACCGCGTCCGCTCCGGCGACGACCCGGGCGAGCTCGCCCGGGTCGGTGAGGTCGGCGGTGCACACCTCGACCTCGGCCACGGGGTCGGGTGGCACGGTGGCGGGCCGCCGGGCCACGGCCCGCACCCGCACCGGGCGGGCGGCCAGTTCCCTGGTCACCGCCGTTCCCAGCAGGCCCGAGGCGCCGAGCACGACGACCAGCGGCCGCGAGACACCCTCCGTCACGGCTTCCCCCACGCCTTCAGTTTTCCGTCGCGCCGGCGCCGGCGCCCTCGGTGGAATCCTGTTTCGCGGCGATGGTGACGATGATTTCCGCGAATTCCGCGAAATCACCGTTCCGGTAGCCTTCGCCGGATCGGTAGGGCTGCAGGTCTTCGAACAGCTTGACGTTGTAGATGTTCTCCAGTTCCAGCACGATCTGGACCAGGTTGAAAGAGTCGAGATCCCGGATCGAGTCCGGGGCCTTTCCGTCGTCGGCCTGCTCCTCGTAAATCATCCTGGCCGTCTCGATGAGTGTCCTGGTCACCTCGTCCTTCTGCAACAACACAGCTCGGACCACCTTTCTGGTCGCCGATCCGGATCCTGGTGCGTCCCGCCGGCGGGACAGGCAACGCCCGCCGCCGGCCGCACAGGGTGATTTGCTGCGAAGGTAGCACCGCCGCCGAGCCGCGGACAATCACTCGCGACCGGCGTCGCGGATGGCAATTGCCGCTTGTTGAATCCCGGGTGGACTTCGTGGAAGATTGCCGCAGAATCGGTTGTCTTCCGTACTGCGCCACACCCGCATTCCGCACCGTCCGGGTTCGAGGGCAAGGAGAAAGAAATGTCGGCCACGTCCCAGTGCCGTATCTGCGACGGCACCGTCCACGAGTTCTTCGACTTCGGGCGCCAGCCGCTGTCCGACGCGTTCGTCGATCCCGCCGCCACCGGCGACGAGTTCTTCTTCCGGCTCGCGACCGGGATCTGCGAGTCGTGCTCGATGGTGCAGCTCATGGCGGAGGTGCCGCGGGACAAGATGTTCCACGAGGACTACCCCTACCTGTCCTCCGGTTCGACCTTCATGCGCGAGCACTTCGGCAAGCTGGCCGAGCGCTTCCGCACCACCGAGCTCACCGGAGCGGACCCGTTCGTGGTCGAGCTCGGGTGCAACGACGGCGTCATGCTGAAAGCACTGGCCGAAGCCGGGATCCGGCATCTCGGCGTGGAGCCGTCCGGCGGTGTGGCCAAGCTGGCCGCGGCGAAGGGGATCAACGTCCGCAACGACTTCTTCGAGGAGGCGACGGCGAAGGACATCGTCGCCACCGAGGGCCGGGCCGACGTCATCTACGCGGCGAACACCCTGTGCCACATCCCGTACATGTCGTCGATCCTGCGCGGCGTCACCACCTTGCTCGCGCCGGGCGGGGTGTTCGTGTTCGAGGACCCGTACTTCGCCGACATCGTCGAGCGCACGTCGTTCGACCAGATCTACGACGAGCATTTCTTCTTCTTCACCGTGCAGTCCGTGCAGGCGATGGCCGAACACCACGGGCTCGAGCTGGTGGACGCCGAGCGGTTGCCGGTGCACGGCGGCGAGGTGCGCTACACCCTCGCGCTGCCCGGCGCCCGGACGCCGTCCCCGGCCGTCGCGCGGCTGCGGGCCGAGGAGCAGGAACGGAAACTGGCGGACTTCGAAACGCTCCGGCGGTTCGGTGACAACGTCCGGCAGAACTGCGACGATCTGGTGGGCCTGCTCGAAAAGCTGCGCGACGAGGGCAAGCGCGTCGTCGGTTACGGCGCCACGGCGAAGAGCGCCACGGTGCTGAACCACTGCGGGATCGGGCCCGAGCTGCTCGCCTTCGTCAGCGACACCAGCCCCACCAAGCAGGGCCGGCTGACGCCGGGGTCGCACATTCCGGTGCGGCCGCCCGCGGAGTTCGCCGACCCGTACCCGGACTACGCGCTCCTGCTCGCCTGGAACCACGCCGAAGAAATCATGGCGAAGGAGCAGCAGTTCCGCGAGGCCGGGGGCAAGTGGATCCTCTACGTCCCCGAGGTGCACGTTGCCTGAAGACCGCATCCGCACAGCCGAAAACCCGAACCCGACGCACCGTGGAGGTGGGACGCGACCATGACGCAATTCGTGTGGGGATATGTCCGGGAGTACGAGGACGAACGCGACGACATCCTCGACGCGGTCGACTCCGTCTTCCGGTCGGGCCGGCTCGTGCTCGGCCCGAGTGTCGAGGGGTTCGAGCGGGAGTTCGCCGGCTACCACGGCGTGCCGCACGGCGTGGGGGTCGACAACGGCACCAACGCGATCGTCCTCGCCCTGCGCGCCCTCGGCGTGGGCGCGGGCGACGAGGTGATCACGGTGTCGAACACGGCCGCGCCGACGGTGGTCGCGATCGACGCGGTGGGGGCGACACCGGTGTTCGTGGACGTCCGCGAGGAGGACTACCTCATGGACGTCGGCCAGGTCGAACCGGCCATCACCGAGCGCACGAAATGCCTCCTGCCGGTGCACCTGTACGGCCAGTGCGTCGACATGGCTCCGCTGGAAGCGATCGCGGCGCGCCACGGCCTGCCGATCCTCGAGGACTGCGCGCAGTCCCACGGCGCCCGGCACCACGGCCGGATGGCCGGGTCGATGGGCAAGGCGGCCGCGTTTTCGTTCTACCCCACGAAGGTGCTCGGTGCCTACGGGGACGGCGGCGCCGTCATCACCGCCGACGCGCAGGTCGACGCCGACCTGCGAAGGCTGCGCTACTACGGCATGGAGGACGTCTACCACGTCGTCGAGACGCCCGGGTACAACAGCAGGCTCGACGAGGTGCAGGCCGAGATCCTGCGCCGGAAGCTGAAGCGGCTCGACGGCTACCTCGCCCGGCGGCGGGAGATCGCGGCCCGGTACGCCGAGGCGCTCGACGGCTCCGGCCTGGTGCTGCCGGCGGTCGCCGAGGGCAACGAGCACGTGTACTACGTCTACGTGGTGCGCCACCCCCGGCGCGACGACGTGCTGGCCGCGCTGAAGGAACACGACGTGGCCCTGAACGTCAGCTACCCCTGGCCGGTGCACACCCAGCGCGGCTTCGCCCACCTCGGCTACGGGAAGGGTGCGCTGCCGGTCACCGAGAAGCTGGCCGGCGAGATCTTCTCGTTGCCGATGTACGCCTCCTTGGCGCCCGAGGACCAGGACAAGTTCATCGCCGTGTTGCTCGATGTCCTGGCGCGGCTCTGACGAACGAGGCGCCCGTTCCCCGCGTCCGGGCGCCTCGCAAGGGAAAGGAGGTGCCCGGTGATCGAGCGAGCCATCACCGCGCCGCCCCAGGTGTCCCGGCGGATTCCGCTGCCGGGAACGACGAGCGGCGGCCCGGACGCCGTGCTGTCCACCCTCGAGGACTTCGAGCGGTGGTGGGCGGAGCGGCACCGGGCCGGCCGGTTCGAGGTGGATCGGGTCCCGCTCACCGAGCTGGACGCGTGGCACTTCGACCCGGGGACCGGAAACCTCGGGCACGAAAGCGGCCGGTTCTTCACCGTCGAGGGGCTGCAGGTCCGGTTCGGCGGGGTCGTCGAACGGTCCCAGCCGGTCATCCACCAGCACGAGATCGGCGTGCTCGGCATCCTGGTCAAGGAGATCGACGGCGTCCCGCACTGCCTGATGCAGGCGAAGATGGAGCCGGGCAACGTGAACGTGCTCCAGCTGTCGCCGACCGTGCAGGCGACCAGGAGCAACTACACGCAGGTCCACCGCGGCGCGCAGACCCGCTATCTGGAGTACTTCACCGGGCTCGCTCGCGGCGAGGTCCTGGTCGACGTGCTGCAGTCCGAGCAGGGCGCCTGGTTCTGGCGCAAGCGCAACCGCAACCTGGTCGTCAAGGTCGGTGGCGAAGTGCCGGTCGCGCCGGACTTCCGGTGGCTGCCGCTGCCGCTGGTGCACCGGCTGCTGCGGATCGACAACCTGGTCAACATGGACGCGCGCACGGTGCTGGCCTGCCTGCCCCCGGCCGGCACCGACGACGCGCCGGGCACCGCCCGGCACCCCACCGCGGACATCCTCAGCTGGTTCACCGAGGCGAAGACGCGCTGTGACTGGCACGCCCGGCTGGTCCCGCTGGCGGAGGTCGGCGGCTGGGCCGTCACGGGCGGCGAGATCGTGGACGACGAGCGGCGGCAGTTCCGGATCACCGGGGTGCGGGTCACGGCGGGGAACCGGGAGGTGACCCGGTGGACGCAACCGTTGCTGGAGCCGCGCGGCCAGGGGCTCGCCGTGTTCGTCACGAAGCTGATCGACGGCGTGCGGCACGTGCTCGTCCAGGCGCGTCCCGAGATCGGCTTGCTCGACCTGGTGGAGATCGGGCCCACCATCCAGCTGTCGCCGGGCGAGGACGCCGGCGGGATCGAGGACCCCCTCGTCCGGGAGGTGGCGCGCGGGAGGCTGGGCCGGACGCGCTTTTCCGCGGTCCTGTCCGAGGAGGGCGGCCGGTTCTTCCACGCCCTCACGCGGTACCGCGTCGTGGAGGTCGGCGAGGAGTTCGAGACCGAACCTTCGCCGGACTACTGCTGGGTGGCCGACTGGCAGCTCACCGAACTGCTGCGGCACGGCCACTACGTCAACATCGAGGCGCGCAGCCTGCTCGCCTGTCTGCGCAGCCTGCCGTACTGACCGAGCGCGGGCTCGTCAGGTCGTCATGTCGTCACGTCGTTATGGAGGAACGCAATGTGGTCGCGTGAGCTGGCCGTGGAGGGCGCGATCGAGTTCACGGCGCGGAAGTTCCCCGATGACCGGGGGTTCTTCGTCTCGCCGTACCAGCGGCCGGCCTTCGTCGAGGCGGTCGGCGTGCCGCTGGCGTCGGTGGCCCAAACCAGCTACAGCTGCTCGCGGCAGGGGGTGATCCGGGGCGTCCACTTCACGACAACCCCTCCCGGCTGCACGAAATACGTGTACTGCCCGAAGGGCGCCATCCTCGACTTCGTGGTCGACCTGCGGGTGGGGTCGCCGACCTTCCGCCGCTGGGACTCGGTCGTGCTGGGACCGGAGGACTGCCGGTCGGTCTACCTGCCGTTGGGGGTGGGGCACGCGTTCTTCTCGCTGGAGGACGACAGCGTGATGACCTACCTGCTCTCGGAAAGCTACGCCCCCGAGCAGGAGCTGGGCCTGGCCGTCCTCGACGCGGCGCTCGGCCTGCCGATCCCGGACGGGCCGCTCATCATGTCCGAACGCGACCGGGCCGCACCGACCCTGGCGGAGGCGATGAACGCCGGAATCCTGCCGGACTACCAGGTTTGCCGGGCTCTGGAGAAGGCCCCGGCGGGGGTCCTGGATTCGTGACCGCGGGGATCCGGCGACGGCTCGAACCGGGCGCCGGTGGCCTTCAGCAGCGGTCGCGGGGGCGCCCCCCCGTTTCCAGCCTATCGCTCGGCACCGACAGTTTCGGAG
>NZ_JBHVXZ010000199.1:0-12113 GCF_042881395.1 Amycolatopsis sp. NPDC058278
AAGGACCGAACCATGAGCACCCTCGGCTACCAGATCATCGATGCGGCCGACACCTCGCTGAACAAGACCAGCGTGCTGGTCACCGGCGAGACCGAGGCCGTCGTCGTGGACGCGGCCTTCACCCGGGCCGACGGTCACCGGATCGCCGCCGCGCTGCTCGACTCGGGCAAGCGGCTGACCACGGTGCTGATCACCGCCGGCGACCCGGACTTCTACTTCGGCGCCGAGGTCATCGCCGACGCCTTCCCCGAGGCGGTGTTCCTCGCGCCCGCCGACGTCATCACGCACATCCGCGACACCTACGAGAAGAAGCTGGCCGCGTGGGCGCACCTGGGCGCCAACCTGCCCACCCGCCTGGTGGACATCGCGCCGCTGACCGCGCCGTCGGTCACCGTGGACGGCGTCGCCCTCGAGGTCCGGCGCGGCAGCACGGCACTGGGCGACCGCGCCTGGTACCTCTTCGAGCCGGCGGAGCGCGCGCTGCTCGGCGGGGTGCTGTTGTTCGAGGGCCTGCACGTCTGGACCGCCGACAGCGGCAGCACCGAACAGCGCGCGGAATGGCTCCGCGTCCTCGACGACATCGAGGCGCTCGACCCCGCCTTCGTCGTGGCCGGCCACCGGATCGCCGGCGCGCCGACCGACCTGACGGCGATCCGGCACACCGGCGACTACCTGAAGTTCTTCGAGAAGACCGTCGCCGAGTCCGCTGACGCCGCCGAGGCCGAGGAGCGGCTGCTGGCCGCGTACCCGGACGCCGGGCTGAAGATCGCCGCGTCGCTCGGCACCAAGGTCGCGAAGGGTGAAATGACATGGGGCTGACGGAGGACACCGCGCCCGCCGCGTCATGACGCGGGTCTGTCCTGTTCGTGAACGGTGGCGGCGCCGTGCACCCGAATCCCGACGTCGCCGGCGGTGAACCTCACCCGCGCGCGGCCGCGTCGTGACCGCGACGCTGAACGACAGCGGGGCCGCCCGTGATTTCGCCTCCCTGCTCCCGCTCACCCTGGAGTTGCTCGCCACTGCCGGCCGGGTCACCATCGAACGCTGCGTCGGAGAACACGAGATGAACCCCACGTACGACTTCAGCGGTCAGGTCGCCTTCGTCACCGGAGGCGGCTCCGGGATGGGACTGGCCACGGCCCGCGCGTTCGCCGGGTCGGGCGCGGCCGTCGCGCTCACCGACGCCGACGAAGCCGCGCTCGACGCGGCGGAGCAGGAATTCGCCGCCGCTGGCCACCGGGTCCTCACGCTGATGTGCGACGTCACCGACGAGGACCAGGTCGCCGCCGCGGTCGGCACCTTCGGCCGGCGGCCTGACCACCAGTGCTGCGCTCGAGTACGTGGCTGTGCAGCCCCGGAGCCGGGTTCGTCGTCGGGGTGGCCCTGCCTGTCGACGGCGGCTACGTCGCCCGGTAGGAAGGTGCCATGGGACGCGTCTTCATCACCGGTTCGGCCGACGGCCTCGGCCGTGCGGCCGCTGAGACTCTGCTCGACGGCGGGCACGATGTCGTCGTCCACGCGCGAAGCCGTGAACGGCTCGCGGCCGTGGCCGCGCTGCTGGACCGGGGCGCCGCGGCGGTCGTGGGCGACCTTGCCGACCCGGAGCAGACACGCGATGTCGCGGAGCAGGTGAACGGGCTCGGCGCGATGGACGCGGTGATCCACAACGCCGGCGTCTACAGTGGCGCGCTCGTCCTGCCGGTCAACGTCGTCGCGCCCTATCTGCTGACCGCGCTGATCCGGCGCCCGGCCCGGCTGGTGTACCTCAGCAGCGGCATGCACCACGGCGGGCACCCGGACGTGCACGGCAAGGACTGGGCCGGCCGGCGCGTGACCGCGTCCTATTCGGATAGCAAGCTTTTCGTGACGGCGCTGGCGGCCGCCGTCGCCCGGTTGTGGCCGGACGCGCGCAGCAACGCCGTCGACCCGGGCTGGGTACCGACGAAGATGGGCGGCCCGGGCGCGCCCGACGACCTCCGCCTCGGCCACGCGACGCAGGAATGGCTCGCCACCAGCGACGACCCGCGGGCCCGCACCACCGGCGGCTACTGGCACCACCAGCGGCTGCGCGACCCGCATCCCGCCGTTAGCGATGAGCGGTTCCAAGACGAGCTGTTGGCCGAGCTCGCCACTTTCACCGGCACCAGCCTGGCGTAGTACTGAAGTCGCGTGGGAAGTGATCATCCCGGGCGGCCGGTGCGAGGTGATTCAGTCCCTCGGTCAGCGCCGGGGGCACTTTGCCGGCCGTCGCCGCCGAAACGTGTCAGTTCTGCTGGTAGGCGGCCAGCCGGTCGGGGTCGGAAAGGATGTCGATCGCGACGATCTTCTCGTGGGCGATGGTGAAGCTCATGATGGAGATGAGCTCGTCGTCGATGGTGTTGATCAGCCCGGCCGTGCCGTTGACGAGGGCGGGGCTGGTGGCCGAAATGGTGGCCATGCGGTGGAAGGTGGCGAGCTGTCCGGCCACGGTTTCGGCGCCGGACAGGATTCGCATGCCGCCGGGGAACGCCTTTCCGCCGTCCGCGCGCAACGTGACGCCGGGGGCGAGGATGGCCAGCAGAGCGGTGAGGTCGCCGTCGCGGGCAGCGGTCAGGAAGGCGTCGACGACCCGGCGCTGGGCCGCCGGGTCGGGGTCGGGGACCGCGGTCGCGCCCTGGACGCGCCGGCGGGCGCGGCTGGCGAGTTTCCTGGCCGCGACCGGTGTGCGGTCCATGATCGGGGCGATCTCCTCGAACGGCATGCCGAACATGTCGTGCAGGACGAAGGCCAGCCGCTCGGCCGGATTCAGCGATTCCAGCACCACCAGCAAAGCCAGTCCCACCGAGTCGGCGATCAGCGCTTGGTGTTCGGGGTCGGTGCGGTCGTCGCTGTCGACGATCGGGTCCGGCAGGCGGGCTTCCAGGGGGTCCTCGCGGCGCAGCCGGCGTGAACGCAGCATGTCCAGGCAGACCCGGCCGACGACCGTGGTGAGCCAGCCGCCGAGGTTGTCGATCTCCCCGGATCCGGCGCGCGCAAGCTTGAGCCAGGCCTCTTGGATGGCGTCGTCGGCCTCGGTCAGGGAGCCCAGCATCTGGTAGGCCACCGATTTCAGGTGCGTGCGGTGTTCTTCGAACCGGCGGGCCAGGAAGTCGTGCTCGTTCATGGTCGTCCTTCGTGTTGACGGTCGGAGGCATGACGAACGGAACTTCCACGATGTGACCGCCGACGGGTGGTCACATTCCCGGCAGCCCGTGCGTCATGCCTCCGACGAATCGGCAACACGATGATCGGAGCGGCTCGGACAATGAGCGACATCGACGTTCACGGCACGGTGACCAGTGGTTTCGAGGGGGTGCGCGAGGAATTCGCGGCTGCGGTCGCCGAGGAGGCCGGCGCGCAGCTGGCGGTGTATGCGCACGGTCGTCTGGTGGTCGACCTGTGGGCAGGCGACGACGTGACCGGTGACACCCTCACCGGGGTCTACTCCTCGACCAAGGGTGCCGCGACCCTGGTGGTGGCCCTGCTGGTGCAGGACGGCGTCCTGGAGCTGGACCGTCCGGTCGCCGGCTACTGGCCGGAGTTCGCGGCGGCGGGCAAGGACCGGATCACCGTGCGGGATCTGCTCACCCACCGTTCCGGCGTGATCGGTGTCGACGGCGGGTTCAGCGCCGCCGAACTCGCCGACGACCAGCTGATCGCGCGGAGGCTGGCCGGGCAGCGGCCGTACTGGCGGCCGGGTTCGGCCTACGGCTACGGCGGGTTCGTGACGTTCGCGATGGTGGGCGAGGTGGTCCGCAGGGTCACGGGCCGGTCGCTGGGGGAGCACTTCGAACAGCGGGTGCGCGCGCCTCACGGGCTGGACCTGTACCTGGGACTGCCGGAGACGCTGGAGGGCCGGTACCGGGAGGTGCTGCCGGGACAGGCCGACCCGGACCAGCTCGCGGCGTTCTGGGCGAACGTCCCGGGACCGCACAGCCTCACCGGGATCGGCTACGGCCTCAACTCCACCCCGCCCCTCGACCAGGTGGCGTTCCTCAACACCCGGCGGGTGCGCGCGCTCGGCCAGGCCTCGGCCGGTGGGGTGGGCAACGCCCGGGGCCTGGCCGGGATGTACGCCGCCCTGGCCTTCGGCCTGGACGGACGGGCCCCGCTGCTCGAACCCGGCACCCTCGGCGAGTTCGCCATGCTGCACTCCACCGGTCGCGACCTGGTCACCGGCGAGGCCGGCCAGTACGCCCTGGGGTTCCAGGCCAAGGGTGCGCGCTACCCGTTCCTGAGCGCCAACGCCTTCGGCCACAACGGATCCGCGGGCTCGGAAGCGTTCGCCGACCCGGTCAGCGGCATCGCCTTCGGCTACACCCGCCGCCGCTTCGCCTTCGACTGGTCGTATCCCGAACACGACCGGCTGGCCGCCGCGGTCCACCGCGCGGCCACGGCCTCCTGAGGAGCCGGCGTGACTTCGCAGACCGAGGCCCGTTCCTCCCGGGGTGGCCTGGCGTTTGCCGGTGATCGCCGCCGCGCAGCTGCTGATCGTGATGGACTCACCGGACTGGCCTACCTGCCGTTCGCGATCGGCCTCGGCTCCGGCGTGGCCGGCCCCTGGCTGCAGGCACGCACCTCCACCCGGAACACCCTGGCGGCCGGCCTGATCGTGGCCGCCGTGGCCATGGGCTGGTTCAGCCTCCTCACCCCGGACCAGAACCCACTGGCCGTCCTGCTGGGACTGGCGATCCTGGCGAGCGTCGCGGCCACCGCCGCGCAGCCGGGACCATCATCGCCGCGCTGTTCCTCCTCCGGCCACGCCCGAGTCGTCCGGTGAACCCGGACAGCCCGCGAACCGGTCGCCGGAACCGGTTACCTCCACGACCCGCCATCCGTCAGAGCAGTAACCACTCCGAGGTCCGGAAAGGACACCAGCTCACCATGACCAGCCACCAGTCGCGACTTCCCGACCCCGCCAAGCTCGTCCCCGAACTGGCAGAGGTCGGCGCGGCCCTGTTCAAGGTCACCGGGAACGGCTCGATCCCGCGGACCACCATCAGCCTGGTGCAGCTGCGCGCCGGGCAGATCGTCGGGAACACCTACCTGACCGTCCTGCACACCGGCAACCTCCGCAAGGCCGGGGAAACCGACGAGCGCGTCACCGCCGTGGCTTCCTGGCAGGACGCAACCTGCTTCACCGAAGCCGAACGAATCGCGCTGGCGCTCGTGGAGGCCGTCCTCACCTCCAATCCCCACGGCGAACGTGTGCCCGACGAGCTGTACGCCCGGGCGTCGGCCCACTACGACGACAAGGCGCTCGCCACCCTCACCATGGCGATCGGCCAGGTCGGCTTCTTCATCTCCCTGGCCCTCATCGGCAAGCCGCTCGCCGGTGTCTCGCCCGCCGAGCAGTGGCGGTAGCCGGCGAATCGCGCCAAGGGCCTCACCCGCCCGTTCCCATCGAAAGGAAAGAACCCATGCCCACCCGAGTGTGGCCACAACGGCTGCGCACCGCGTTCTACTGGTTCCTCGCCGCCGAATTCGCACTGGGCGCCGTGACCAAGTTCTGGCCTGGCCCCACTTTCACCGGACCGGCCTACTCCGTCAAGTTCGCCGACTGGGGCTACCCGTCCTGGTTCCGGTTTGTCGTCGGCGCGATCGAACTGGTCTGCGCGGTACTGCTCGTCGTTCCCGGCCGCAGGCCACGATTCCTCGCCGCGGCGACCCTGGTCCTGTTGCTCACCGCTGCGGTCACCACCCACATTGTCAACCACGACGAGCTCTACCAGAGTGTCGCGGCACCCACCCACCTGGTGATCATGGCGGCCATTGGCCTGGCGAACTGGCCCGCGGACTGGCGGGACCTGCTGCGGAGGTCACCGCGGAACCTTTCGACGGCAGGGGATCGGCTGTGAAGCTCACGGTTTTCGGTGCGAGCGGCGGCATCGGACGTCTGCTGCTCGAGCAGGCCACCGCCGCTGGACACGACGTCACCGCGGTGGTCCGCGACCCGGCGAAGGTGGCCGGGCACCTCGGGCGGGTCGTGTCCGCCGACCTGCTCGACGCCGCCCCGGCGATCCTCGCCGGCGCCGTCAGCGGTGCGGACGCGGTCGTGTCCGCAGTGGGCCCGGCGAGCAACGCCACCGCCGGAGTCGCGTCCCAGGCCACCACGAAGATCATCCGGGCGATGCGTGAGGCCGGGGTCCGCCGCCTCGTCGTGGTCAGTGCGGCCCCGGTGGGCACGGTTCCCGCGCCGGGGCGGCCCCACCCGCCCCGGCGTGACCCCGGGGACCGGTTCTTCCTCGGTGCCGTGTTGTACCCGATCCTCAAGGCCGCCCTGCGCCCGCAGTACCGCGACCTGGCCCTGATGGAGGACACCCTGCGCGACAGCGGGCTGGACTGGACCGCGGTCCGGCCGGTGCAGCTCACCGGCAAACCGCCGACCGGCCGCTACCGCACCGCACTCGACCGCAACCTCCCCGGCGGCCGGTACGTCGCCCGCGCCGACGTCGCGGCCTGTCTGCTGCGCGTCGTCGAGCAGCCGGAAACCGTCGGGCACACCGTCGGCATCGCCAACTGACTTCGGCCGAGAAGTTTCAGACGGCAGGAGAGAGCGATCGGGGCCAGGGTGTGTCGTTCCCCGAGCCCGGGCGCACCTCAACTCGCGAGGAGGATATGTGAACCGGCCGACCGCCGACCGTCGGCCGGTTCACGCTCTCATGCCATTCCGTAGTCGCCCAAGCTCGACCGCCTGTACCGTGCCAGAACTCGACGCTGCAGCCGTGAACCGGCACCCGTGGCGAACCTTCTGCCGTCAGGACGGTGACCGCACACCAAATCACAAGTGCCGGAATGGCTGCTCGTGCACATTTCGGAGTTCCTGGACCGAAAGCTGTCCCGTCGCTTCCGCACCTACGACCGCGACGGCGACGGCTTGTGCCTCGGAGTGTGGGACCACCCGGTGAAAGTCGCGGACGTCGACGGTGACCAGCGGATCGGCGAGGCGGAGTACAAGGCCGCGTTCGCCGCCGGGATGCTGGAGACACCGGCTGCGTTCGACTCCGGCTACCAGCCCTTCCTCGCCGCCATCATGGACATCGCCGACGCCGACCACGACGGCCGGCTGACCGAGGACGACGAGGTGCGCTGGACCGGTGCGCTGATGGGCCTGCCCGAGGCCGACGCCCGGGCGGCGTTCCACCACCTGGACCGCGACGGCGACGGGTACATCACGACCGGCGACCTGCTGGCGGCCATCCGCGCCTACTACTTCGACGAGGCTCCCGGCTCGGCGGGCAGCTGGCTCCTCGGCCCCCTGGACCGGTGACGCAGCTCGTAGCCGACCGGGGTCGCGGGCAGTGATCACGTTTCCACCGGATCGAGGCGGGGCCATGCCCGAAACGCTGACGGCGGCCCGGGAACTGAACGCGGAGCTCGTCGAGGTGACCTACGGCCCGTCGGCCGAGGGGATCGAGCTGACCCGCAACCTCCTGCGCCTGTACGAGGAATGGTGCCGGGCAAGGCGTTCGACGGCGTGGTCGCGGCGATGGTCCGCCAGGTCGTCACCGAGGAGGTCTCCGACTGGCTCGAAGTGCCGAGCTCGCGCTGCCCGGTAGCGCACCAGCGGACGTAGCACCGCGGCAGCTTCCGGAACTGGTGGAACATCAGGTTGGCCTGGCGCACGTGGCTGTCGTGGACCAGCGTGCCTGCGGGTCGGGGCCGTGCGCGGTCATCGTTGTCCGTGGTGTGCGGTGGCGAGGTCGGCGAGCGTGCGGAGGCAGACCTTTCCGGTGTGGGTCAGGGGAAGCCGGGCGAGGACGAGCAGGCGTTCGGGGAGCTTGGGCGGGGTGATGCCGCCGTCGGTGCGCAGGAACGTGGTCAGGGCGGTGAGGTCGGGAACCGGGTGGCCGGCGCGGACGGTGACGCACGCGCACAGCCGCTCGCCGAGGTCGCGGTCGGGCACGGGTACGCACGCCGCGTCGGCGATGGCGGGGTGGCCGGTCAGCGCGGACTCGACTTCGGCGGGGCTGATGGTGTAGCCGCCGCGGATGACCACGCGCTTGATGCGCCGCAGGACGTGCAGCGTGCCGTCGGTGTCGAAGCTTCCCCGGTCGCCGGTGCGGACCCAGCCGCCGGGGAGCCGGGGTGGTCCGGCGCCGACGTGGTCGAGCGGGGTCATGGGCCCCAGTGCGCAGATCTCGCCGGCCACGATCCGGATGCCGGTCACGGCCGGGTCGGGGCGGCCCACTCCGTGCTCGGGGGTGGTGGTGTGGCAGTTGACCCCGTCGGAGGAGCCGTAGACGTTGACCACGTCGACGCCGAACACCTCGCGGCACCGCCGCAGGGTGTCCGCCGGCAGCACGTCACCGCTGGACACGACGGCCCGCAGCGACGAGGTGTCGAAGTCCGCCGCGTGTTCGGCGAGGCGGCGCAGCATGGTGGGCACGCCGAACACGTGGGTGGGCCGGTGCTCGGCGATGGCCCGCAGCGCGTCCACAGCGTCGAACCGGGGGCGCAGCAGCAGTGTCCCGCCGAAGCGGCACAGGGTGATGGTGGCTCCGAACGACCCGTAGGCCGAGGACAGCGGCACGAGCACGAGGTCCCGCCACACCGGGGTGTCGCGGTGCACGGCGCGCAGGTAGTTGCCGCGGCCGCCGGCGAAAGCGTTGTGGGAGTAGGCGACGAGCTTCGGCTCCGCTTCCGAACCCGAGGAGACCAGCAGTCTCGCCGGGGATTCCGGGTCCACGGTGACCGGTTCCCACCCCTTGCCCCGGGCGCGGGGTGACACGGTCGGCCACGGCAGGTCGTCGTCGGTGATCAGCGACGCGGCGCGGGCCCGGCCCAGCAGGTTCAGCGCGTCGGCCCGTCCTCCCGCGAACGGCAGGGCGACCGCGCCGCACGCGGCCACGGCGAGCTCCGCGATCACCGCGTCGCGGCCATTGGGCACGCGGACGCCGACGATGTCGCCGGGCTGAGCCGCCAGCGCGCCCGCCAGCCCCCGCACCTGCTCGGCCAGTTCGGCGTAGGTGAGCCTCCCGCGGTCGTCGACGACGGCGACCCGGCCGGGATGGCGGTCGACCCGGTCGCGCAGCAGTGAGTGCAGGTCCCGGCCGGGGCAGTGCCCGGCGCGGACCCAGGCTCGCCTCGCCGCGGCCGGCACCCGGTCGGTGAGCACGATCCCGTTGCGCGAGACCCACGTCATCGGAAGAACTCCCAAGGCGAACCCGGCAGCACGCACCGCTCCCGGACGAGGGCCCGCGCGAACCGCGGGTCGCGGCCCAGCGCCGCGAGGTCGGTGCACACCGGCACGGTGGGCGCGGATGTGTCGCGGTGCCGGGTGAGCGCGTTGAGGTGCGAGGCGGCGGACAGCAGCGACGACGCCACAGTCTGGCCTCGCCGGGTGCGTTCGCGGCGCAGCAGCGCGTCCACCACGGCGTGGGCGGCGACCACGCCACCGAACACGTCCACGACCGTCATGAGCGAGGCGGGCACGCCCGCGTGGGCCTGGACGACGAAGTCGGTGCCCAGCGGCGGTTCGGGACCGAGTTCGTCGCCCCAGCCGGAGGCGTGCGCGTACACCAGGCCGGCCGGGAAGTCTTCGGCTCGCAGGCCCCAGCGGGCGGCTTTGCCCGGCGCCCAGTTGTGCACGAACACGTCCGCCGACGCGGCGAGGTCGAGCACCTCGTCCCGCCCGGTGCGCAGGTCGATCTCGACCACCGCCTTGCCCCGGTTGAGGGCGAGGAACCGGGCGGAGGTGTCCCCGGCCATCGGCGGTACCCAGCGCAGCGGGTCGCCGCCGGGCGGCTCGATGCGCACCACGGTCGCCCCGAGCATCCCCAGCAGGTGCCCGGCCAGCGGTCCCTGCACGCGCCGGCACGATTCCAGCACGACGATGCCGGACAGCGGCAGCTTCCCGGCCGAGGGGACCTCGGGCCGGGCGTTCCCGCGCGGGGAGATCCGGTAGGCAGGCAGGCTGTCCAGCACCCGCTCAGCCCGGACGACCAGGGTCATGCCCACCCGCCGAGCGGTGGTCTCCAGGACCGCGAGCGGGAAGCGGGCCGCGGCAGCGGCGAACTCGGGCGGCAGCGGGCAGGTGGCGGTGGCGAAGCGGTGCAGGAAGGGACGCCAGCCCCGTTCGACGGCCGGGGCCGGGACACCCAGCTCGGTCCAGAACCCTTGCCACGGAACGGGATCCAGTGCCTCCACCTCGAACACCACGCCGTCGGACGACCGGAACGGCGGCCCCGCGCCGGGCGGCCACTCGTCGGGTTCATCGGCGGTCGCGGCCGCCAGGTACTGCGAGACCGCGAGCAGCGCGGCCTGCGCGACGGAAGTGGTGTGCCCGGCGAGCGGAATGCCGCGGGTGCGCCCCAGTTCGACGGCGAGCGCCCCGATCGCGGACAGTTCGACGGCGACGGCGCGGGCGTAGTCCAGCCCGAGCGCCGCGGGACGGCCGAGCCGGCGGCCGTGGACGTGCATCAGCCCGCACGCCGCCTGCACGTCGGGTTCGCCGCGCAGCGGGAGGTCGACGGGTCCGCTCCAGCTCGGCGCGTCGACGGCGGTCATGCCGGGCGCCGGCCCTGGACGGTGTAGAAGACGCAGGACGTGGCACGGAACGCGGGGTGCGTCATCGCGGCGCGGGCGGTTTCCAGGCCGGTGTCGGTGGCGCCCGCGGCGAGCAGCTTGTCGCGCAGGTGGTGGGTGTGGTGGACCAGCAGCCGCAGTCCGGGGGAGTCCGCGGTCCACTGCTGCACCACCGGTACCGGGTCCACTTCCACCAGGCCGGCGGCGACCATCGAGGCGGCGACGCGGCGGCCCCAGCGGCAGTCCGCGCCCGCCGCGTCGAACATGCGCTCCTTGGCGGCCAGGAAATCCTCGTAGGCGGCGGCGTGGCCGGGGTCGGCGGCCAGCAGCACCGGTCCGTAGGCGAGGTCGAACTCGTCCAGCTGCAGCACACCGCCGGGCTTGAGGGCGCGCACGAGCTTGCGCAGCACCTGTTCGCGCTCGGGCAGGTGCAGCAGCACGAGACGGGCGTGAACGAGGTCGAACTCGGCTTCGGGCAGCGGGTCGTGAACGACGTCGTGCCGCAGTACGGTCAGCCCCTCGGCGGGCGGGACGTGCTCGGGCTTGACGTCGGTGGCCATGACCGACGCGCCGAGATCGGCGAGCCAGTGCGCGACGCTGCCGCCGCCGGCGCCGACCTCCAGGCACCGCCACCCCGGTCCGACGCCGGTGCGCTCCAGCCGCGCGAGCGTCGTGGGGTCGTAGGCGGCGGCCAGGCAGCGGTGCTGCTCGGTGGCGTGCACGCTGTGGTTGTCGAAGGCGTAGCCCTCTTGGATCGTGGTCATGTCCACCTTCCGGTGCCGTGGGTGCCGGTGTGCCCGGCGATGCGGGTGAGCAGTTCACGGCGGCGCACCTTGCCGGTGCCGGTGCGCGGGAGGTCGTCCCAGGTGACGACGCGCGGGGGCGCCAGCGGCGGCAGGCCGGCGACGGCGGAACGCCAGCGCCGCGGGTCGAGGCTTCCGTCGGCGGTGACGACGACCGGGACGGGCGGGCGGCCCGGGGCGCCCAGGACGACGCACTCGACCACCTCGGGCAGCCGGTTCTCGAGCACGTCCTCGGTCTGCAGGCAGCTCAGGCCGGGCACGGTGTCGACCTCGCGGTCGAGCAGCAGCACGGCGCCGCTGCGGGTGCGGACGCCGAGGTCTCCGGTGTTCCACCAGCCGTCGCTGTTCTTGTCCTGCCAGCGGTCCTGCTCGCCCACGTACCCGGCGCAGAGGGCCTTGGTCCGGGCCAGCACGAGTCCCGGCCGCCCGCGAGGCACCGGCCGGAACGTCTCGGCGTCCACGACCGCGAGCTTCGCCCGGCCCGGCAGCGGGTGGCCGAGGTGGCGGGCGTGGGTGGCGCGGCCGACGGCGCGGCGGGTGAGGAAGCGGAACGTCAGCGGCCCGGTTTCGGTCTGCCCCCAGCCCTGCATCCACAGTGGACGGCGGCGGCGCGACGCGTGGAGCATGGTGCGCACGACGGGCGGGTGCACGGCGTCGTAGGTGCTGACGAACAGGCGTACGTCGCGGAAGGGGTTTTCCGCCTCGCGCGCCAGGGGACGCCACCGCACGTAGGCGGCGGGCAGGGCCTCGATGGTGGTGGGCGGG
>NZ_JBHVXZ010000200.1:0-11787 GCF_042881395.1 Amycolatopsis sp. NPDC058278
TAGCGTCTCCCCTCTTAACAGGGCGGAGAGGGGAGCTGGCTTGGGGACACGGGGCCGGGGCCTCGTCCTCGTGGTCGAGGACGAGGCCGCGATCGCCGAGCTGGCGGCGCTCTACCTCAAGCGCGACGGCTTCGGCGTGCACGTCGAGGCCGACGGCGGCCGGGCCCTGGACGCCGTCCGGCGCCTCAAGCCGGTGGCGATCGTGCTCGACATCGGACTGTCCGGAATGGACGGTATCGAGATCTGCAAGGCGTTGCGCGCGGCCGGGGACTGGACGCCGGTGCTGTTCGTCACCGCCCGCGACGACGAGCTCGACCGCCTGCTGGGTCTGGAGATCGGCGCGGACGACTACCTCACGAAGCCGTTCAGCCCGCGCGAGCTGGCGGCCCGGGTCCGCACGGTGCTGCGCCGGGCCTCCGGGGCGACGCCGGCCGCGGAGACGTTCGCCGTGGGCGGCGCGCGCGTCGACGTTCTTTCCCGGCGCGCGTGGGCGGGCGACGTCGAGATTTCCCTGACGTCGACGGAGTTCGACCTCCTCACGCACCTGCTCCGGCACCCGGGGCAGGTGCTTTCGCGCGACCAGCTGCTGAGTGCCGTCTGGGGGTACGCCGCGGCGGCGGGGACGCGCACGGTGGACGTCCACGTGGCTCAGCTGCGGGCGAAACTCGGGGCGTCGAGTCCGATCCGGACGGTGCGGGGCATCGGTTACGCGGCGGATCCGGCGTGAAGTCCCGGGGGACGCTGGCCGGGCGGATCACGCTGGTGTGCCTGGCCGTCGCGGGCATCGCGGTGATCGTGGCGGCGCTGGTCGCGTCCCGGCTGATCCGGACCACGGCCGACAACGTGCTGCAGTCGACGCTGGCCGCGCAGGCCGACGTCGTCGCGTCGCAATTGGACGAAACGGGCATCGGCAACCGGCTGGGCGTCGGCAAGGTGGCCGACGTGGTGCGCGGCCAGGGCATCTCGGTGGTGGTCCGCCGGGCGGGCGGGCAGGCGCTCGGCGACGCCGTCGCGGTCCAGGCCGCCGGGAAGCTCGGGCTGGCGGCGGACCACTCGGGGCGCGTCACGGTGGCGGGGTCGCAGTACCTGGTCGAGACGCGGGTGGTTGGCACGCGCGGGGCGGCGTTCGCGCTGGTCCTGCCCGCGCGGAACGCCCAGGCGACCCAACGGGCGCTGGTGCGCAACATCCTGCTGGCGCTCGGGATCGGGCTGCTGGTGGCCGCCGTTGCCGGGTTCGTCTCGGGCCGGCTGCTGGGCCGTCCGCTGCGCCGGGCCGCTCTCGCCGCGGGATCGCTGCGGGCGGGGCGTCGCGACGTGCGGGTGCCGGTGCAGGGGCCACGCGAGGTGGCGGAGGTGGCCGGGTCGCTGAACTCGCTGGCCGACGCACTGGCCGTCAGCGAGGCGCGGCAGCGGGAGTTCCTGCTGTCGGTGTCGCACGAGCTGCGGACGCCGCTGACCGCCGTGACGGGCTTCGCGGAGGCGATCGCGGACGGCGTCGCCACGGGGCCGGACGCCGTCCGGGCCGGGCAGACGATCCAGCGGGAGGCGGTGCGGCTCGAGCGGCTGGTCACCGACCTGCTGGAGCTGGCCCGCCTGGGCGCGGACGAGTTCCGGCTGGACATCGCGGTGCTGGACCTGGCTTCGCTGGTCCGCGACTGCGCGGAGGTGTGGCAGCTGCGGTGCGGCCGGGAGGACGTCCGGCTGTCGGTTGCGGCGCCGCCGTCCCCGGTCCCGGTGCTGGCGGACGCGCGGCGGTTGCGCCAGGTGGTCGACGGGCTGGCGGAGAACGCCCTGCGCGTCACGCCCTCGGGGGCGCCGATGGTGTTCTCGCTGTCGGTGTCCGATTCGTCGGCTTCGCTGGCGGTCCGCGACGGCGGCCCGGGCCTGGCGCCGGAGGACTACCCGGTGGCGTTCGAGCGAGGGGTCTTGAACGCCCGTTACCGCGACCGCCGTCCGGTCGGCTCCGGCATCGGCCTGGCCCTGGTCCACGCCCTGGTCACCCGTATGGGCGGAACGTTGACGGCGGGCCCGGCCCCCGAAGGCGGCGCGGCGTTCACCCTCACCTTCCCCCTCACCTCGCCGACCGTCCCGCTCCCCCGCCCCTGACCGTGTCGACCCTTCAATCACGAGTGATGACCCTCTGATCACGCGAGTCGTCCGTCCGGGTACGCGGGACTCGCGTGATCGGAGCCGGAACTCGCGTGATCAGAGGCGGGACTCGCGTGATCGGAGGGTCGACTCGCGTGATTGAGCGGACGACACGTGTGATTGGGGGGACGACACGGGTGGGCCGTAGGGTCGGGGGATGGAGATGCTGCACCTGCGCTACTTCGTCGCGGTTGCCGAGGAGCTGAACTTTTCCGCGGCCGCGCGGAAGCTGCACATGGCCGCCTCGCCGCTCAGCCAACGGATCAAGGACCTCGAACACGAGCTCGGGCAGCAGCTGTTCGACCGCAGCACCCACCACGTCACCCTCACCGACGCCGGGGCCGCGTTGCTGCCGCTCGCCCGGGACGTTCTCGAGCAGGTCAGCGCCATTCCGTGGAAGCTCAAGGAAGCCACCGAGCCGCAGCGCAGCACCGTCTTCCTCGGCATGCCCGCCGGGGTGCACCCCGATCTGCGGGACCGCGTCAACGCACTGGCCGAGCGCGTCCGGGAGCACTACGAGCTCAAGCGCTGGCCCGGCACCACCGCCGACCTCGTGCAGGGCGTGCACGACGGGAAGCTGGCCCTCACCCTCGCGCGGCTGCCGGTCACCGATCCCGCGCTGGAACAGCTGGCCGTGATGACCGAACGGCTCGGCGCCGTCGTCCCCGCCGACCTGTTCGCCGGCCGGGACTCGGTCAGCCTGGCCGAGCTCGCCGAATTCCCGTACGTCGCCTCACCAGGGGAAATCGTCCCCGCCTATTTCGACCAGCTCGACCACCAATTGAACGAACTGGGCGTCAAGAAACGCATCCGGCTGACCAACACCGGATACGGCGGAACGTCGGAAATCATCTCCAGCGGCGAAGCTTTTTCCATTTCCATGCTCGACGCCAGGAGCCCGATGCACGGCTACCGGCTCGACAACGTCACCGTGCTGCCCTTCACGGATTTCCGCCCCCAGCTGGACACCGGCCTGCTCTGGCGGCGCGACCGCACCGACGGCGACCTGCATGAACTCGTCGACGCCGCGAAAGAGATCTTCGCCGAGCCGCTCAGCAGCTAGAACAATGGTATGACCACCAGAGTCATACCATTGTTCGTATCATGATCATTCCCTTTCACGCCGAACGCGCCTACGTTCGTAAGTAGAGCAAAACCCCAGGCGCGAAAGGACGAAAGATGACGACCGGACCTCTGGACGGCGTGCGCGTGATCGACCTCTCGACCGTGGTCATGGGCCCGTACGCGGCGCAGATCCTCGGCGACCTCGGCGCCGACGTGATCAAGATCGAGTCGCCCGCGGACACCGTGCGGGTCGGCGAGTACCGCACCACGCCGGGCATGACGGCGCTGAACCTCAACGTCAACCGCAACAAGCGCAGCGTGGCCCTCAACCTCAAGGACGAGACCGAGCGCGAGCAGGCCCTCAAGCTGATCGACACGGCCGACGTGCTGATCACCAACATGCGCCCCGGCGCGCTGGCCCGGCTCGGCCTGAACTACGCCGACGTCGCCGCGCGCAACCCACGCCTGGTCTACGCCCACGCGCAGGGCTTCCGCAGCGACTCCGACCGCGCCGGGAACGCCGCCTACGACGAGACCGTGCAGGCCTCCTCCGGCCTGGTCGACGTGGCCAACCGCGCGCTCGGCGAGCCGGTCTACCTGCCGACGATCATCGGTGACAAGGTCTCGTCGCTGACCATCGCCTACAGCGTGCTCGCCGCGCTGGTGCACCGCGACAAGACCGGCCAGGGCCAGCAGATCGAGATCCCGATGACCGACACGCTGATCGCGTTCAACCTCGTCGAACACCTCGCGGGGCACACCTACGAGCCGGCCGAAGGTCCCACCGGGTTCGCGCTGTCGATGACGAAGGGCCACGCCGCGGTTCGCACCAAGGACGGCCTCGCCTGCGTCATCCCCTACAACCCGCAGAACTTCCGCGACTTCTTCGCCGCGGCCGGGCGCCCCGACCTCGCCGCCGACCCGCGGGTGAACGGCGAAGCCGTCAACCGCGCCGACAACGAGTGGCTGAGCGAGCAGATCGCCGTCTGCGCGCCGGCGCTGACCACCGAGGAGTGGGCCGAGGTGTGTGCCAAGCACAGCATCCCGATGGCCCCGGTGCTGGAGCTGGACACCGCCCACGAAGACCCGTACGTCCGCGACGGCCACCTGCTCGACACCGTCGAGCACCCGAGCGAGGGCACCATCCGCACGGTCGGCATCCCGGTGAAGTTCTCCGCGACGCCCGGTTCGATCCGCCGCCTGGCCCCGCTGGCCGGCCAGGACACCGCCGAAGTCCTCGCGGAACTCTGAAAGAAGCAAGAGTCATGAGTGAAGTACGCACCGAACGGATCGGCAGCACCCTGCTGATCACGATCGACCGGCCTCAAGCGCGCAACGCGGTCAACGCCGCCGTCGCGACCCAGCTGGCCGCCGCCCTCGACGAACTCGAGAGCGACCCCACGCTCCGGGCGGGCGTCCTGACCGGCGCCGAGGACACCTTCAGCGCCGGCATGGACCTCAAGGCCGCGCTGAAGGGCGAGTCGCCGGAGATCCCCGGCCGCGGGTTCGGCGGCCTGACCGAAGCCGAGCTGACCAAGCCGCTGATCGCCGCCGTCGAAGGGTTCGCCATGGGCGGCGGGTTCGAACTGGCCCTGGGCTGCGACCTGATCGTCGCCGCGGAAAACGCCAAGTTCGGCCTTCCGGAAGTCAAGCGCGGCCTGATCGCCGCGGGCGGCGGCGTGATCCGGCTGCCGAAGCGGATCCCGCACCACCTCGCGATGGAGTTCCTGCTCACCGGCGAGCCCGTCACCGGCCGCCGCGCCGGCGAGCTCGGCCTGGTCAACCGCGTGACCGCGGACGGCGACGCTGCCGCGGTCGCCGTCGGACTCGCCGAGAAGCTGGCGGAGAACGCACCCCTCGCCCTCGCCGCCGTCAAGAAGATCGTGCGCGGCTCGGAAGCCGAGGCGTTCGCCGTGCAGCGCGACGAAACCAAGAAGCTGATGCAGTCCGCCGACGTCCGCGAGGGCATGACCGCCTTCGCCGAGCGCCGCGCTCCGAAGTGGACAGGCGAATAACCATGAAGATCGAAGAAGTCCGCCGTCACGTGACGACCCCGCTGACCGCCCCGGCGTTCGCGCCCGTGGTCCCGAGGTTCACCGACCGCGAGTACCTCAACATCGTCTACCGCACCGACGCCGACGCCCTGCGCGCGGTCGTCCCGGAGCCGCTGCAGGTCGAAGAACCGTTGGTGCGCTTCGAAGTCATGAAGATGGGCGACGTCTCCGGCTACGGCCCCTACACCGAATCCGGCCAGGCGATCGAGGTCAGCTTCGACGGCGAGCGCGGCGAGTACCTGCACGCGATGTACCTCGACAACTTCCCGGCCACCGCGTCCGGGCGCGAGGTCAGCGCGTACCCGAAGACCGCGGGAAGCCCGGATCTCTATGTCGACAACGGCGTTCTCGTGGGCACGCTGGACTACGGAACGCTGCGGGTGGCCACCGCGACCATGGGCTACAAGCACCACGCACTGGACGCCCGCGAGGCCGAACGCCAGATCACCGTCCCGACGTTCATGCTCAAGACGATCCCCGGCTACGACGGCGCCCCGCGCGTGCAGGAGCTGGTCCGCACCGAGATCACCGACGTCGTGGTCAAGGAGGCCTACACCGCCCCGGCCCGGCTGCAGCTGTTCCAGCACGTCCTGGCCCCGCTGGCCGACCTGCCGGTGCTGGAGGTCGTCTCCGCCAGCCACATCCTCACCGACCTGACGCTCGCTCCGGTCAAGCCGGTCTTCGACTACTTGAAGGGAGCGCAGTCATGAAGTTCCGCAACGCAGCGGTGATCGGTGCCGGCACCATCGGGCTGTCCTGGACGGCGCTGTTCGCCCACCACGGCCTGACCGTCCGGGTCACCGATCCCCGCCCCGACCTCGCCGAGGCGGTCGCCGACGCGCTGAAGACGTTCGCCCCGCACCTCGGCACGACCGCCGACGAGCTGGCGAGCCACGTGCGGATCGCCGCCGACGTGACCGAAGCCGTCCAGGATGCGGACGTCGTGCAGGAGAACGGCCCCGAGAACGCCGAGTTCAAAAAGGGCCTGTTCGAGCAGCTCGTCGAGGAAGCGCCGAAGCACGCGCTGCTGCTGAGTTCGTCAAGCGCCATCCCCTCGACGGCGTTCACCGGCGAGATCGACGGCAGCCGGGTCCTCATCGGACACCCGTTCAACCCGCCGCACCTGATCCCCCTGGTCGAAGTCGTCCCCGGCGAGCAGACCAGCGAGCACAGCGTCGAAACCGCCGTCGCCTTCTACACCTTCCTCGGCCGCACCCCGGTCGTGGAGCGCAAGGAGATGCCCGGGTTCGTCGGCAACCGGCTGCAGAACGCGCTCAGCCGCGAGGCGATCTACCTCGTCGAGCAGGGCGTCGTGACGCCGGAAGACCTCGACAAGGTGATCACGAATTCGCTCGGCATCCGCTGGGCGACCGTCGGGCCGTTCCTCGGCTCGCACCTCGGTGGCGGCCCCGGCGGCTACCGGCACATGGCCGAGCACATCGGCAAGTCCATGAAGAAGATGTGGGCCGGGCTGGGCACCCCCAGCCAGAGCCCCGAAGAGCAGGAACGGCTCATCGAAGCCGTCGAAAAGGCTTACGGCTCCTCCACGTACTCGGAACTCGCCGAAACGCGCGACCGCAAGCAGCTCGCAGTGCTGAACGCCGTGGAGGAGAACTGACATGGAACCGCTCAACGACAAGCTCATCGCCGACTTCTACGACTTCGAGGCGCTGCTCCCGGACGACGAGCGCAAGCTGCTCGTCAAGGCGCGCGAGTTCATGACCAACGACGTCAAGCCGCTGGTGAACGACAACT
Source organism: Amycolatopsis sp. NPDC058278 (assembly GCF_042881395.1). Classification (NCBI taxonomy): domain Bacteria; kingdom Bacillati; phylum Actinomycetota; class Actinomycetes; order Pseudonocardiales; family Pseudonocardiaceae; genus Amycolatopsis; species Amycolatopsis sp. NPDC058278. The sequence goes on from NZ_JBHVXZ010000200.1 coordinate 7,023, forward strand.
GGGAGGCCGGCACCTTCCCGAAGGAACTGATCGGGATGTTCCGCGACTCCGGTCTCGCGGGCCTGCCCTACGAGGGCTACGGCGAGCACAAGCCGGCCGTCAGCCACCTCCTCACCGGCATGATGGCGATGGAGATGAGCCGCACCGACGCGTCCGTCGCGACGTTCTTCGGTGTCCACAACGGACTCGCCATGTACTCGATCTACTCCGGCGGCAGCCAGGAGCAGCGCGACCGCTGGCTCCCCGAGATGGCCGCGATGGACAAGATCGGCGCGTTCGCGATGACCGAGCCGCTCGGCGGCTCCGACGTCGCCGGCGGCATGCGCACCACCGCCAAGCGGGACGGAAACAGCTGGGTCCTCAACGGCGCCAAGAAGTGGATCGGCAACGCGACCTTCGCCGACTACATCGTGGTGTGGGCCCGGGACGTCGACGACAACCACGTCAAGGGCTTCGTCGTCGAGAAGGGCATGCCGGGCTTCGTGCCGGAGAAGATCCAGGGCAAGACGGCGTTCCGGATCGTCGAAAACGCCGAAATCACCCTGACCGACGTCCGCGTGCCGGAGGAGAACCGCCTGCAGGGCATCAACTCCTTCCGCGACGTCGCCGAGATCCTGCGTGCCACCCGCGGCGGCGTGGCCTGGCAGGCGCTGGGCGTGATGATCGGCGCCTACGAAGCCGCACTGGCCTACGCCCAGGAGCGCCGGCAGTTCGGCCGGCCGATCGCCCGCTTCCAGCTGGTGCAGGACCTGCTCGTGAAGAGCCTCGGCAACATCACCGCGTCGTGGGGCATGCTGGTGCAGCTCGCCCGGCTGCAGGACGCGGGGATCTTCAAGGACGAGCACTCGTCGCTGGCCAAGGCGTTCGTCACCTCGCGGATGCGGGAGGTCGTCGCCTGGAGCCGGGAGATCTTCGGCGGCAACGGGATCGTGCTCGGCTACGACGTCGCGCGGTTCTTCGCCGACGCCGAGGCGATCTACTCCTTCGAAGGCACGCGCGAGATGAACACCCTGATCGTCGGCAAGGCGATCACGGGGCAGTCCGCGTTCGTGTGAGACTCAGTTCACGCAGCCGGCGGCCGTACTGGTCGCCGGCTGCTTCGTGTCCGACGCACCCGGGGCCCGGGTACCCGTCGCCGCCACCGGCTTCACGCCGCCGTCCGTGTCGTCGCCCACGGCCTGGACCGCCGCGGTGCTGATCGCCGTGCGGACGAACTGCTGGACCTGCGCCGGGTCGACCTTGACCGCGTCGCCGTCGGACGGCGTCTGCAGCGACAGGCTCTGCACCGGGATGGTGGCGAAGGCGATCGCGCCCGAGGTCATCCCCCGCAGCTGCTGCGCGAAACTCAGGATGTCCCAGCCCTTGTCCAGCACCACCGAGCCCTGCACCGCGCTGACCAGCGAGCCCAGCTTCGACGGGTCGGTGAACGTGCCCGCGCTCAGCACCTTCTTCGCCATCCCGGACAGGAACGCCTGCTGCCGCGCGATGCGGTCGAGGTCGCCGTTGACCAGCCCGTGGCGCTGCCGGACGAAGGCGAGCGCCTGCGCGCCGGACAGCGTCTGCGTCCCGGCCGCGAAATCCGCGCCCGAGTACTTGTCGTGCACCGGCTCCTTGAGGCAGACCTCGACGCCGCCGACGGCCTGTGACAGCGCGTCGAAGCCGGCGAGGTTGATCGCCGCGTAGTGGTTGATGGTCAGCCCGGTGAACTTCTCCACGGTCTGGATCGCCGTCTTCGCGCCCGCCTCGTTCGCCGCCACCTCCAGCTGCGCGCCGGAGAGCCCCTGGGCGCGCAACCCGGACATCGCGGCGTTCTTGCCGCGGCTGTAAGCCGAGTTGATCTTGTGCTTGCCGTACCCGCCCGCGATGTCCACATAGGAATCGCGCGGGATGGAGATCGCGGTGGCCGCCGCGCCGCCGGCCGGGATGTGGACCACGATGATCGTGTCGGTGGTGTCGCCGCCGTCGTCACCCCCACCGGCGTGGAGCGCGTCGAGCACGTTCTGCGGCAACGGGTTGCCGTACGTGTCGGTCCGCGCGTCGATCCCGACGAGCAGGAGGTTCTGGGCGACCTTCAACGGCTCGCCGGGCGGGGTGTCGTCGGTGTCGACCTGGGCGGCCGGCGGGATGACGTCGGCGGTGACGATGCCGTCGTCCAGGGAGCTCAGCTGCGTCCACAGGTAGCCGGTGGCGCCGAGCACCACCGTCGAGACGACGCCGAGCGCGACCCGGCCGCCGATCCGGCGCCCCCGCGACGACAACAGCACGTCTTTCCCCTTGCTTCCCGCCGATGGTTCCCCTCTTCGAGGATCACCGCGTTAGCTGGGAATCAGCTGAGAAAGTTGTCGGAAAGCTGTGACGCTGCCCGATCGGCCGAGCCGGAGCGGGGTTTTGCCACGCACCGTAAGGAAGTGCGTACGCCGACGTGCTGTGGCACCGGCCACAGTGGCGCACGCTATCGCGTCACCGCGGCAGTTTGCGCCAGATCGCGCGCGGCAGCAGGCGCATCACGAAGAAGACCGGACGGAGCAGTCCGGGCACCCAGACGACCCCGCGGCCGCGGCGCAGCGCCGCGACGGTCGCTTCGGCCACCTGGTCGGGGGTGCTGGAGAACGGCGCCGGCGTCATGCCTTCGGTCATCCGGCCGATCACGAAGCCCGGGCGGACGAGCAAGAGGTGGACGCCCGAGCCGTGCAGCGCGTCGGCGAGGCCGCACGCGAAGCCGTCGAGGCCGGCTTTGGCCGAGCCGTAGACGTAGTTCGCGCGGCGCACCCGCACCCCCGCCACCGAGGAGAACACGACCAGCCGGCCGTGCCCCTGCGCACGCAGCAGGTTCGCGGCGTGGGTCAGCACGCCGACCTGGGCGACGTAGTCCGTGTGCACGATCGCGGCGGCGTGGGTGCTGTCCCGTTCGGCACGCGCCTGGTCGCCGAGGATGCCGAAGGCGAGCACGACGGTTTCGAGCGGCCCGTGCTCGGCGGCCACCTTCTCCAGGAAAGGTCCGTGCGCGCCGAGGTCGTCGGCGTCGAACTCGGCCGTCTCCACCGCCTCGGCGCCGGCCGCACGCAGCGCGGCGACCTCCCCGGTCAGGTCCGCGCCCGGCCGCGCGGCCAGCACGAACCGCCGCGTGTCCTCGCTGACCAGGCGTTTCGCCACGGCCAGCCCGATTTCACTGCGTCCGCCCAGCACCAGCACCGTTCCGCTCACGACAACAGTTTCCCCTGCCGGGTGCGCTAGCGTGCCGGGGTGGGTCACGCTCCGGATTTCGAGACGCTCGTCGAACGGCACCGCCGGGAGATCCAGGTGCACTGCTACCGGATGCTCGGGTCCCTGGCCGACGCCGAAGACCTCGCGCAGGAGACGTTCCTGCGCGCGTGGAAGGGCCGCGACGGGTTCGAGGGCCGGGCGAGCGTGCGCACCTGGCTCTACCGGATCGCGACGAACGCGTGCCTCGACGTCCTCGCGCGCCGTCCGCGGCGGGTGCTGCCCGACCAGCTCGGCCCGGCCGGGGAGCCGGCCGGGCCGATCGCGGCCGCCGACCTGCCGTGGCTCGAGCCGTACCCGGACCGGCTGCTCGACGGCGCCGCTCCCGACGACACCGGCGCCGCCGTGGTCGAGCGGGAGACGATCGAGCTGGCCTACCTCGCCGCCGTCCAGCACCTGCCGCCGCGTCAGCGGGCGACGCTGATCCTGCGGGACGTGCTCGGCTGGTCGGCGAAGGAGACGGCGTCACTGCTGGAGACGAGCGTGGCGTCGGCGAACAGCGCGCTGCAGCGGGCTCGGGCGACGCTGCGTGAACGATTGCCCGCGCGGCGTGCAGAGTGGACGGTCGGCGATCCGACGGCCGAGGAAACGGCGCTGCTCAAGCGGTTCATCGCCGCGTACGAAAGCGGCGACCCGGCCGCGGTCGCCCGGCTGCTGCACGAAGACGCCCAAGCGGTCATGCCGCCGTACACGCTGTGGTTCGGCAACCGCGCTTCGATCATCCGGGCGCTCTCGCTCTCGATGGACCCGGCGTCGCCGGACTGCGTCGGGCGGTTCCGGATGCTGCCCGTGCGTGCCAACCGCCAGCCCGCGGTGGCCACTTACCTGCGGCGCCCGGATGAGCACGAGCACCGGTGGTTCGGGGTCACCCTCCTCACGATCGAGGGCGGGTTGATCACGGCGATGGCGGCGTTCGAGTCGCTCACGGCGGCGGTGTGGGGCTTGCCGGAGACGTGGCCGGAAGCGCCCGATGACCACTGGTATCCGGGAAAGATGCAAAGTCGCGCATAGATATCGCGCACAAAAAAAGCCCGGGTGGGTGATTCGCGGAGAATCACCCACCCGGGCGCGCACACGGCCGGAATCGATTTTCTTCCGGATTCGGTGGTTGTGCTCGAGGCCGCCGGGAAGAGGTCACCGGGCGGCGCGTCAGGCCGCTCGGTGCCGCTCCGGCGCGGTGCGCACCAGCCGGCGGCGTTCGACCGCGGTGATGCCGCCGAAGACGCCGTGGTCAAGACCGTTGTCGAGCGCGTAGCCGAGGCATTCGGCGCGCACGGGGCAGCGCGCGCACACGGCCTTCGCCTGCGCCGTCTGCCGGGCGCCGGGGCCGACCTCGGAGATCGGGAAGAACAGTTCCGGGTCCTCGTCCTTGCAGGCCGCGAGTTCCGCCCAGCCCGTCATCGTGGCTTCCATTTCCTTCGTTCACCTCCCTACTACTCTTACTGCTTCTTTCCGGGGGCTCCGGGTGGCGGAGCCCCCGGCCGGGGCGAAGCCCCGTGTGTTA
>NZ_JBHVXZ010000201.1:0-11654 GCF_042881395.1 Amycolatopsis sp. NPDC058278
GAGCACGGCCACCCGGTCGCCCGGCGACACCGGCAGCGCGCCCGCGGCGGCGTCGACGCGCTCGGCCAGCTGCCGCCAGGTCAGCGTGCGCCGCCGCCCCGCGGGGTCGCCGGCGAAGTCGGCGAAGGTCAGGGCGGGGGCGTCGGGCGTGGTCGCCGCCCAGTGGCGCAGGCACGCGGTCAGGGTGTCGCCGCCCACCGCCGGGAAGTTCTCCTGGGACATGGGTTCTCCTTGCGGGTGCTAGCGGCCCAGCCGCGGGGCCGCGTGCTGCCACGCGGCGACGGCCAGGGTGTCGAGGTCGAGGTCGGTCGCTCCGGCGTCGCGGAGCAGGACGAGCACGCCGTCGGCGGCGATGGCGACGGTGCGCAGGCGCAGCCCGGGCAGCCCGGCCGGCTGCCCAGGCAGGGTCAGCACCTGCTGGTAGGACAGGGTTTGCGCGCCGGGAACGGTGGGCGGGGTCACGACGGTCGTGGTGGAGACCGTGGGGAGGTCCTGGTCGTCGGTGGTGACGCGGGCGCAGCGGCGCGCCTGCGCGGCCCAGGCGCCGAGGCTGGGCGGGTGCGGGGTGCGGGCGACGAGTTCGGACAGCTGCCCGCCGGGTACCGCCGTCTGGAAGCCCTGGCCGGTGCCCGCGCCGGGGCGCAGCAGCCGGCCGTGGACGACGTCGGCGCATTCGCCGTCGTCGGTTCGGTCCGAAGTGGACAATGCGGTGGCGACGTCGAAGACGTCGCGCGCGGCGGGCCGGCCGGGGATCGCCTCGGCGGGCAGCAGCGCGGCCGGGGGCGCGGCGGGCGGTCCTGCCGGTGGCTCGGAAAGCGGGATCGCCGTGGCCGGTTTTGCGGGCGAAATGGTGGCCATGGCGGCCGCGGCGATCAGGAGGACCGCGAAGCGGGGCGGGGGAAAGCGAATTCGGGCAGCCATGAAGAACCCTTCCGGGAGCATTCTCGGGGGAGGTGCGGCCCCTGCGCTGGAACCCTTCGCCGGAGACGCCTCGAGTGACGTCCGATCCGGCGGCACGGCGAAGGCTACGCTGGGAAATCGGTTACCGGAAGCACCTCAAGACGGCGTAAACATGGGCATGCACAGCGGGTGACCTGCCGGATTGCAGGTTACTGGCGAGTTCGGCCGCCGGTTGTGGCACGGCCGTCCGAGAGTGGTCACCCTGCGCGACCGCTGCCTCACCCTTGCGGGGGAGTTTGTTTTCCTGGCATTCACATTGTCCGTTCACATCGTGGACAGGACAATTGCTTTCCCGGCCGTCGTTCCTTTAGCTTGGCCGCACCTTCGAGTGTCGGGAAAGGAAACGCATGGGCCCTTTGGTGAGGTGGTTCACGGCACTGGCGACGGCGGTGTGCGCGCTCCCCGGCACACCTGCCTCGGCCGCGGCCGGTGGCCCGGACACGTGGGCCGACGACGGCTCGCACGTCGTCGCCCAGACCACTGTGGACGGTGACGCGCGGGTGCTCGACCTGACCGTGCGCTCGACCGGTGTGGGGGCATACGCGATGGTCCGGCTGATCCTGCCGCGGAACTGGGCGGCCGAGCCGGGCCGGCGCTGGGCGGCGGTCTACCTGCTGGCCGGCGAGACCCGGCTGCAGGACTACCGCGGCTGGAGCGCGAACACCGACGTCCGGCGGCTCGCCGACGACGCCGGCGTCCTGGTGGTCATGCCCGGCGCGGGACCCGCGGGCTTCTTCAGCGACTGGTGGAACTACGGCAAGGACCTCGCGCTCAACCAGTGGGAGACCTTCACCGCCGTCGAACTGCCGCAGCTGATCGACCGTGGCTACCGCGGCAACGGCCGGCGCGCGGCCGCCGGGCTGTCCCTCGGTGGGTACGGCGCGCTCGAGCTCGCCGCGCGACGGCCGGGAGTCTTCCGCTACGCGGCCTCCTTCAGCGGCAACGTCAACCCTGCCGGTCCCGGCGGCGAGCCGCTGACGAACGCGATCGTCACGTCCGCCCACCTCGACCCCGAGGCCCTGTGGGGCGACCGCCGCCGCGAAGCCGCGCGCTGGGAAGCGCACGACCCGCTGGTGAACGCGGAGCGCCTGCGCGGCACCGAGCTGTACCTCTCGGCGGGCAACGGGCTGCCGGGCCCGCTCGACGCCAAGCTCCCGATCGACGTCCTGCCCGGCGCGATGCTGCTGGAGTTCCTCTGCGGTGCCCAGACGACGGCGATGGCCGGCCGGCTGCGCGACCTCGGCGTCCCGGTGACGGCGGACCTCTACGGTCCGGGCACGCACCAGTGGGCGTACTGGCAGGAGCAGCTGTACAAGACGTGGCCGCGGATGCTGGAGGTGCTGGCGTCGTGAAAACGTCCTACGTGGTCACCGGGGCGGCGGGCGGGATCGGCCGCGCCTGCGTGGCGGAGCTGGTCCGCCGCGGCGCGCACGTGTGGGCGAGCGTACGCACCGACGCGGACGAAGCGGACCTCGAGCGCGCGTACGGCGACGCGGTCACGGTGCTGCGGATGGACCTGCGCGACGCGGAATCGGTCGCCCGGTGCGGAGCGCGCGTCGCGGCGGCGGGACCGTTGCGGGGCCTGGTGAACAACGCCGGTGTGGCGCGGCCGGGGCCGCTCGAGCACGTGCCGCTGGCGGCGTTCCGGGAGCAGCTGGAGGTGAACGTCACGGGTCAGCTGGCGGTGACGCGCGCGATGCTGCCGGCGTTGCGGCGCGCGGAATCGCCGCGCGTGGTGACGATCGGCTCGATCGGCGGCCGGATCGCGGGCCCGATGGTCGGGCCGTACCACACGTCGAAGTTCGCCCTGGTCGGCTTGACCGACAGCCTGCGCGCGGAGCTGGCCCCGGAGGGGATCCGGGTGGTCCTGGTCGAGCCGGGCGCGGTGGCCACGCCGATCTGGCCCCGAGCCCGCGCGGCGGCGGAGGAGGTCCGCGAGCGGTTGCCGGCGGCGGCCCTGGAGAGGTACGGCGAGCAGCTGGCGGCGGCGGAACGCAGCGCGGCCCGCTCGGCCCGGACCGGGGTGCCCCCGCGCCGGGCGGCGGAGACGGTCGTCCGGGCGCTGACGGCCCGCCGGCCGGCCCCGCGCTATCTGGTGGGCCCGGACGCCCGGCTGGCGGCGGTGCTGGCGAATCTGCCGTTCCGGGTGCGGTACCACTTGACGGCGGCGAAGCGATGAGGTGGTGCGGTGCGGTGAACAGCCGGTCGAATCCGCCGCACGGCCCCTGTGACGGCGGCGAAACGATGAGGCGGTGCGGTGCGGTGCACGGCCGGCCGGGTCCGCCCCACGGCCCCCGTGCCGGAGGGAAGCGATGAGCCGCCTGGTCGTGATCGTCGCGCCGGGCTCGCGTGGCGACGTCCAGCCGTGCGTGGCGCTCGGCCGCGGCCTGGCCGCCGATGGCGATCGCGTCCGCCTGCTCGCCGCGCCCGGCTTCCGGGCGCTCGCCGAAGCCCACGGCCTCGGCTTCGCGCCCCTCTCGGCCGACCCCGCCGCCATCCTGGGCTCGGCCGCCGGGCGGGCGTGGACCACCGGAAGCCGCCGGACCTTCCTCTCCGGGCTGCGGGCCGTCCTGCGGCCCGTACTCGACCGGCTTCTCGCCGACGTCCACGCCGGCGCCGCCGGGGCCGACCTCGTGCTCGCACCCTCACTCGGCTTCCTCGGCACGCACCTGGGTGCCCACTTGGGCGTTCCCGACGTCGAATTGCACTACCAGCCCAGCGTCCCGACGCGCGCCTTCGCCCACCCCCTCCTGCCACGGGCCGGCCGGCTCGGTCCGTGGGGACGGCACCTCAGCTTCACCGCCGTCGACGCTTTCGCCTGGCAGGTCCTGCGGCCCGAAGTCGACCGCTGGCGCGTCGAGACGCTCGGCCTGCCGAAGGCGGGGGCCAGGGGACCGCGGCGGCGTTCGCCAGTGCTGTGCGGGTTCTCCGACGCCGTCGTGCCGCGGCCGCCCGACTGGCCCGCCCGCGTGCACGTCACCGGCTACTGGTTCCTCGACACCGCCAACCCGCGCCCGGACCCGCGGCTGCGCGACTTCCTCGCCGCGGGACCGCCGCCGGTGTACGCCGGCTTCGGCAGCATGCGGCCCGCCGACGCCGAGCGGACGTCCGACATCGTCACCACGGCGTTGCGCCGCGCCGGGCTGCGCGGCGTCCTCACCACCGGGGCCGGCGCGGACGACCTGCTGATCGCCGGGGACGTCCCGCACGACTGGCTGTTCCCCCGCACCGCCGCCGTCGTCCACCACGGCGGCGCCGGGACCACCGCCGCCGGGCTGCGGGCCGGGGTGCCGGCGCTGGTCTGCCCGGTCTTCTCCGACCAGCCCTACTGGGGTGACCGGGTGTCGCGGCTGAGCGCCGGCCCGAAACCGTTGCCCCTCAAGGAACTCGACGTCGGATCACTGACCGCGCGGCTGCGGGAACTGACGGAGAACCCGCTGTTCCACCGGGGAGCGCAGTACGTCGGCGCCCGCCTGCGGGCCGAGGACGGCGTGGCCCGCGCCTGCTCGATCCTGCGTGCGGGTTAGGGGCACCGAGCGCCGGGCCCGCAACCTCGCCGCGGGCAGCCCGGCTAGGTGGTCAGCGGCCGGGCCGGCACCGCGCGCTCGACCGCCGAAACCAGCGCTCGCAGGGCTGCCACTTCCGCGGCCAGTGCTCGCCGGCCCGCCGGGCTGATGGTGATCCACGTGCGCGGGCGCTTGCCCTCGTACCCTTTTTCGACGTCGATCAGCCCGGCCTCTTCGAGGATCGTGACGTGCCGGGACAGGTTCCCGGCCGTCATGTCGAGGGTCCGGCGCAGGTACCCGAAGTCGACCTTCCCGGCCTCGGCGGCGATGGTGAGGATGCCGAGCCGGTGCCGCTGGTGCACGGTCTCGTCCAGGCCCGCCGCGGGGTGCTCGCTCATGCGCGCGCCCGCCGCTCGTGCCACGCCGCCACCGCGCCGCCCGCCAGCAGCACCAGGCCCGGCAGCAGGGTGTTCGTGAACGTCATCGTCTCGGGGCCTTCGTAGCGCTCGAAGACGCCGAGGTGGAAGAAGACGTTCTGCATGTTGTAGAGGTTGGCCAGGAGCGCGGCGGCCGCGAAGACGCCGCTGATCACGCCGAGCAGCTCGCTGCGCTCCAGCCACGCCAGCCCGATCAGGCCCAGCGCGATCGTGAGCAGTGGCGCGTTGGGCCGCACCGGCGCGAACTCCAGGTCGAGCACGGCCAAGGCGAGAAGGCCGAAAACCATCGCGACGGCGGTGGCGGCTCCTCGCGCGATCCCGCTGCCGAGCCGGGACCGGAGCCACCAGACGGCGCCGAGCGCGAGCAGGACGACGGCGACCGCCGGGATCGTGAACGACGGCCGGGTGTACGGGAGGATGGCGGTCCGGGGGTAGAACGATGCGACGGCCGCCATACCCAGCGAAAGGGCGAGGACGCCGACGAAGCCGATGGCGAGGTAGCCGCGGATGGGCGTCCGCACGCCGGTGCGGCTGCCGCGGTGGAGGTACCAGGCCGCGGTGGCCAGGAACCCGCCGACGACCGCGAACAGCCAGTACAGCTGCAGGGGCTCGCCGAACCACACGCCCGCGACGCTGAACCGGGGCGGGGCGCCGTAGGCCCACAGCGGCGAAAGGAGCACGAGCGCGCCGAACAGGAACAGCGGCGGGACGTACGCGTGGCGGTCCGCCCTGGTCCGCGCCCGCAGCCGCGTCATCTCGTCGAGCAGTTCGGCCGGTGCGAGGTCGCTCATCTAACCCCCTGGATGCGTAACTGGTCTATTTGGCAAACTCGATCTGCGCGTGAACCTACCACGGGAGTGCGGTGGCTCAGGCGAAGAGCGCCAGCAGGAGGCCCGCGCCGGCGATCACCGCGCACGCCGCGATCGTCGTCCGGCGGTAGTGCAGGATCAGCGCCGCGAACTCGCGCAGCAGCGCGCTCGGCAGGAAGTACCGGGCCGTCGGCGCGCCCGTCGCGTGGAACGGCAGGCCGAGCCGGCGGCACTCCACCGCCGCCCGGAACACGTGGTAGCTGCTGGTCACCACGACCACCCGGCGCGCGCCGTCGGGGAGCAGCCCCGCCGAGAACCGGAGGTTTTCCTCGGTCGTGCGGGCCTCGTCCTCGCGCCGGATGCGGTCGGCCGGGATCCCGCGGTCCCGCAGGTAGTCGTGCATCGCTTCGGCCTCGGAGACCGTTTCGCCGGGGCCCCGCCCACCCGAAACGACCAGCAGCGGCGGCACCGGCTCCCGGTCGTGGAGCAGGATCGCGCGCTCGAGGCGTCCGGCGAGCAGCGGCGGCACGCGCTCGCCGTCGAGACCGCAGCCGAGCACGATGATCGCGTCGAACCCGCCGCGGCGGCCGATGCGGCTGTACACGACGGAATAGACCAGCAGCGACAGGAACAGGAACCCGAAGTACCCGGCCAGCACGGCGGCGACGGCCACCAGCACCGAACCCCACCGGCCGAGCGGCGCGAAGGCCAGCGCCTCCAGCGTGACCAGCCCGGCCCCGAGGCCCAGCGACAGCAGGTTCCCGCCGCTGCGGCCTTCCCGCCGCCACATCCGCACGCCGTTGGCGATCAACGCGGCCGGCAGCATCAGGGCGACGAGCACCGCCACGACGCTCAGCAGCCCGAGCAGCACCGGCGTCAGCCACTCCAGGTGCAGCGCCGCGCGCAGCAGCCCCAACGCGGCCAGCAGCAGCGCGACACCGAGCCACACGGCGTTGCCCAGCCGTCGCGGTTCGCGTGCCAGCCGGACGGCGAACACGACGAGGGCCACCCCGGCGGCGCCCGGCAGCACCACACCGGCGACGTTCACCCCGGCCTCCCTGGATTCCCCTGCGGGGTCCCAACCTAGCCGGGCTTGCCCGGACGGGTGATCTGGCATGGTGAACGCCGTGAGCGATCGGCGACCGGCGTTCGTGCTGCACGAGCACTTCCGCCCACGGCACCACTTCGACCTGCGGCTGGAGGAGGACGGCGTGCTGCGCTCATGGGCGGTCCCGCGCGGCCTCCCGCCGGATCCGGGCGCCGACCGGCTCGCCGTCGCCGTGCCCGACCACGCTCTCGACCACCTCGCCTACGAGGACGAGACGAAGAAGATCGCCGACACGGGCTGGTGGGAGGAGCACGACCGGACGGCCAAGCGCATCCTCTTCACCCTGCACGGCCGGGCGGGCGCGGTGCGGTACGCGCTGATCCGCACCGCCCGCGACTGGCTCCTGCACCGCACCCGCGATCAGCCGGCCGCCGAGGCGGGGTAGTCCCGGCTCGGAACCCGCGTGATCAGAACCGGAACTCCCGTGATCGAAGCCGGAACTCACGTGATTGAAGGCGGAACTCGCGTGATTGAAGCCGGAACTCGCGAGTTACGGCCCCAATCACGCGAGTTACGGCCCCAGTCACGCGGGATACGGCCCGGATCACGCGAGTTCCGGATTCCGGCGGGCTCGCCTCAGCCGGGCGAGACCTGAGCGCGCGGCCGGAACCGGACGCCGGCCGGCATCGCCCGGTGCGCCCAGTGACCGAGGACGCCGAGCAGGGCGATCTCCAGGACCATCATCAGCCGCTCGACCAGGCCGGTCGCCACGGTGGGCAGGTGGCCGCCGAGGATGACGTTCACCGCGAACGGGACGATGAACGGCAGGTAGAACGGGATCGCCGCCAGGGCCAGCCGCCGCGACCACGTCGCGAAACGCCGCCAGCGCGGGTCGTCGCGGTGCCGCCGTCCCAGCGCCCAGCCGACGACCGGCAGGCTCAGGCACGTCACCGCCGAGGCGTACAGGTGGATCTTGCCCGTCGCGGTGACCGCTCCGCCCTGCGGGTCCTTCGCGAACACCGCGACCGCCAGGAGGCTCACGCACCACAGCGCCTTCGCCGCCACCAGCGCCGGGTTGGCCAGCAGGCCACGGCGGTAGAGCGCGACCAGCAGCAACGCCGATCCCGTGCTGGTGAGCAGGAGCGCGCCGTCCCACATCCAGCGGCCCGCGCTCAGCGCGTAGTCGCTGAGCATCGTGCTGACCGGGTCGAGGGGCGCGAGCCGGCGGTCGACGTGCAGCACGGCGAGCAGGACGACGGCGCCGGCGAAGGCGGCGAGGGCCCCGGGCACGAGCAGGCGGGCGCGCAGGCGGGGACGAACGGGTGCGGGACACAGCATGCAGGGAAACACTCCGGGACGGTTCGGCTGGTTCAGGCGCAGGCGCGCACGCTACCCGTGACCTTTCCGTGACCATTGCCGACGCGTCCGCGCTGTGACGCAGGACACCGTCAGTGGTCGCCGTCCTGCGGGATCTCGGCCGAATCCGTGAGCCGCAGCTTGCGCCGCGCCCGCTGGTAGAACGTCGTCATCCCGAGCCGGACCACCCGCGCCGCGCTCGGCCGGCCACGCAGGTCGAGCCGTTCGCCGGGGGAGACGTACCCCTGGACCTGGCCGTCGACCTCCACCGCCAGCCGGCCGCTGGTCGGCAGCAGCTCCAGGCTCACCTCGTCGTGCACCGAGAGCACCACGCCCCGGCTGTACGCCGAATGCGGTGCCGCCGGCGTCACCAGCAGCGCTTCCACCGCCGGGCTGGTGATCGGTCCGCCCGCCGAGAAGCTGTACGCCGTCGAGCCGGTCGGGGTCGCCACGATCACCGCGTCGGCCGAGTAGCTCACGAAGGGCTGGCCGCCGACGCGGACGGCGACCACCGCGCTGCCGTCGCCGGGCACCCGCACCACTGCGATGTCGTTGAACGCCGTGATCTTCCGCCCGTTCAGCACCGCGTCCACGGCCAGCCGTGGTTCCACCGTGAACTCGTGGTCGTCGATGGCCGAGAGCGCACCGGGCAGGTCGGGGACGTCGACCTCGGCGAGGAAGCCGAGCTTGCCGAGGTTCACCCCGAGCACCGGCGCGCGCTGCCCGTCGGCCAGCCGCATGGCCCGCAGCATCGTGCCGTCGCCGCCCAGGCTGACCACCAGGTCGGAGCGGCGGCCGAGCTCCTCGGGCGTCACCCCGATCGCGGCGCAGTTCAGCCGGACGATCTCGTCGGCGATGCCGAGGATTTCGATGCCCCGGTTCCCGGCCCAGCCGAGGACGGCTTCGACGGCGGCCGCGGAGTCGCGGCGGGGGTGCAGCACGAGGCCTGCGGAGTGCATGTCAGCGGCCCTGGGCGGGCGAGGTACCGAGCGTCATGCGCTCAGTCTGCCCCCTCCTGCCGCCGGTCGCCGCGAGAAGCGCAGCGCACCGTCGTCGATCCGGCCGTGCCGGAGCTTGACGACGTCGTGCGCGTAGCTCATGCCCAGCTGCCACGGCGCCCGGGAACCCGCCTTCGGGAACTCGTCGATGGACCGCAGCACGTACCCGGCGTCGAAGTCCAGCAGCGGCCGCTCGGTGACCGCCGGGTCGTCGTTGACCGGCACGCACTGGTCGTAGCCGTGCCGGTCGAGGTGGCGCAGCAGCCGGACGACGTACTCGCCGACCAGGTCGGCCTTGAGCGTCCACGACGCGTTCGTGTAGCCGATCGTGAAGGCGAAGTTCGGCACGCCGCTGAGCATCATGCCCTTGTAGGCCATGGTTTCCGGCAGCTTCACCGGCGCGCCGTCCACCGACAGCCCGATGCCGCCGAAGGCGAGCAGCCGCAGCCCGGTCGCGGTGACGACGACGTCCGCCTCGAGCTCGTCGCCCGATTCGAGCCGGATGCCCCGCTCGGTGAACTCCGCGATCCGGTCGGTGACGATCGAGGCGTCGCCGCGGCGGATCGACCGGAACAGGTCGCCGTCCGGGACCAGGCACAGCCGCTGGTCCCAGGGCTGGTACCGCGGCTTGAAGTGGGTGTCGACGGCGAACCCGGGTGGCAGCTGCTTCGCCGTCGCCTTGCGGATCAGCGCCTTGACCACGCCGGGGCGACGCCGGCTGAGCTGGTAGATCAGCGTGCTCACCGCGACGTTCTTCCAGCGCGCGATCGGGTACGCCAGCCGCGCGCCGAGCAGCCCGCGCAGCCGGTTGGCCAGCGCGTCCTCCGACGGCAGCGACAGGATGTAGGTGGGGGAGCGCTGCAGCATCGTCACGTGCGCGGCGCGGTCGGTCATCGCCGGGACGAGCGTGACCGCGGTGGCGCCGCTGCCGATGACGACGACCTTCTTGCCGGTGTAGTCCAGGTCCTCGGGCCAGTGCTGCGGGTGGACGACGGTGCCGCCGAAGTTTTCCAGCCCGGGGAACTCCGGCGTGTGCCCGGCCGCGTAGTCGTAGTAGCCGCTGCACAGGTACAGGAACTTCGCGGTGAACTCCACCGGCTTCCCGTCGTGCTCGGCCTCGACCGTCCACAGTGCGTCCTCTGTGGACCAAGCGGCCCGGACCACCCGGTGCCCGAACCGGATGTGGCGGTCGATCCCCGCGTCGGCCGCGGTGTCGCGGACGTACTTCAGGATGGACGGTCCATCCGCGATGGCCTTCGCGTCGGTCCACGGCCGGAACCGGTAGCCGAGGGTCTGCATGTCCGAATCGGACCGGACGCCGGGGTAGCGGAAGAGGTCCCACGTGCCGCCGATCGCGTCGCGGGCTTCGAGGATCACGTAGCTCTTGCGCGGGAACGCCGTGCGCAGGTGGTGGGCCGCGCCGACGCCGGACAGCCCGGCGCCGACGATCAGCACGTCGAGGTGTTCGGTCATCTCACACGGTCTCCGTCCGCCGGGCGCGCTGCATCACGCGCGTCAGCACGGCGTTGTAGTGGGTGGGGGTGATGCGGGCGAGCGCGTCGAACAGGTAGGCGTCCGGGCCGACCAGGATGCGGGCCTTCCCGCGGTCGACGCCGGCGTGGATGATCGCCGCCGCCTTGTCCGGCGACGTCATCGCCACCGCCTCGAACTGGGCGGCCATCTGCTCGTGGGTACGGCCGCGCCCCTCGGGGTCGCGGCGCACGCGGGCGTTGCGCGCGATGTTCGTCGTGATGCCGCCCGGGTGCACGGTCACCGCGCGGACGTCGGTGCCGCGCAGTTCCTGCCGCAGCGACTCGGTGAAGCCGCGCACGGCGAACTTCGCCGCGCAGTACGCGCTCTGGTACGGCACCCCGAGCAGGCCGTAGACGCTGGAGGTGTTCACGATCGCGCCTTCGCCCTGCTCGACGAGGATCGGCAGGAACGCCCGGGTGCCGTGCACGACCCCGCGGAAGTTGATGTCGTGCAGCCAGTCGTCGTCCTCGGGCACCGCGTCGAGCACGGACGAGGTCACCGCGACACCGGCGTTGTTGAACACCGCGGCCAAGGGCGACGGGAGCCACTCGCGGACCTCGGCGGCGAACTTCAGCTGGTCTTCGGCGTCGCGGACGTCGAGGACGCGGGTCAGCACCTGGCCGGACAGCGCAGCGGCGGTGGCTTTGAGGCCGTCTTCGTCGACGTCGGCGAGGGCGACCGGCGAGCCGAGCCTGGACAGCCGGGTGGCCAGCGCGCGGCCGATGCCGGACGCCGCGCCGGTGATGACCACCGGGCGGCCCGCGACACTACGAGGCCGGGACATCGCTGCTCCTCGCGTGCTCGTCGATGAGGTCGAGGATCGCGGGCCACGCGCCTTCGGGCAGGTCGTGGCCCATCCCGCGGACGGTTTCGAGCCGGGCGCCGCGGATGGCCCGCGCGGTGGCCGCGCCGCCGGTGGGGTGGACCATCCGGTCGCGGTCGCCGTGGATCACCAGCGTCGGCGCGGTGATCTTCCGCAGCAGCGGCGTCCGGTTGCCGGACTTCAT